>NZ_JBFRHF010000011.1:0-246765 GCF_052115705.1 Inquilinus sp. 2KB_23
CGGCTCGGTCGCGTCGGGCGCCACCAGCTCCAGCCACGCCGCCTCATCCAGCGCCGCCGGCGCGGCGACCACGCCTTCCAGCAGCTCCTGCAGGGCCGAGGCGTCGTAGCGGCCGCCGGTGTCGGCCGCCGCGGCGGCGAGGGCGTCGTGGAGATCGGTGGTCATCGGCGGCAGCGTCCATGGGCTGGGATGCCCGGCCAGGCGGGCTTTGGAGTCTTATCGCGCATCGACCGTGGGAGGGGAAGCCGGCGCGGCCGGTTACGGCCGTCGCCAGGGTGGCCACTTGGTCATCCCGGGGCGGCCGCTTGGCCGTCCCCCGGCGCGGCCGGTTACGGCCGTCGTCAGTACGGCGTCGCGACGCTCTATGCTGTTATGCACAAATTCGATGTTGCGATGCACAAAATGCCGTGCATTCTGATGCTGCGGATCCCGTCCGACCGGCGGCCATCCGATAACAAAATCCTGGAAACGTCCCTCTGAAGCAGCGTTCGCCTGCGTCGCCGCGCTATGTGGCCGGCGATGGTGCAATGCAATAATTCTCGCGCAAGCGGGAGCGGAAACGGGACATGACCATGGGATACCAGCTTCTCGCCTACCTCATCCGCGGTGTCTTCCGCCTGCGCGGCAGCGTCGACCGCAGCCTGACCTATCACGAGCTGATGGAGCTGACCGACCGCCAGCTCGAGGATATCGGCCTGACCCGCAACCTGATCGAGACGGTGCTGGTGCAGGGCGACGAGGACGTGACCGCCATGCTGCCGGAAGGCGCCGTGCGTGCCTCGCTGCAGCGCGCCGCCAACACCAACCGGATGGCCGGCGTCGCCTGATCAGCCTTTGCCCGTGGGGGCCTCGACGGCGGGCGCTTCCGGCGCCCGCGGGTCGAGCCCGACCACGCCATGGGTCGCCGGCTGCAGCGGCACGAAGCCCGGCCGTGACTCGGCCGGGGCACGGGCGCGGCGTCCCATCCGGTACAGGGTGAAGGCGGCCAGCGCCAGGGTCACCACGGCGACGAAGGCGAACAGCGTCTGGGGGCCCAGATGCACCATCAGCAGGCTGGCCGGCACTGGGCCCGCGACGGCGCCGATGGCGTAGATCAGCAGCAGCCCGCTGGAGGTCTCGACGAACTCGCCCGCCTGCACCTGGTCGAAGGTGTGGGCCAGGGCCAGCGCGTAGAGCGGCAGCGAGAAGGCGCCGTAGCAGAAGATCAAGCCGAGCACCGCCTCCGCCGGCAGCGCGCCGACGGCCAGCAGCGCGATGCCGGCCGCCGCGGTGCCGACGCCCGAGATCACGATGGTCCAGCGCCGGTCGATCCGGTCGGACAGCCGGCCCAGCGGCCATTGCCCGACGGCGCCGCCCAGCACGCCCACGCTCATGAACAGCGCCACCGTCGCGGCGTCGAAGCCGCGCGCCTGGGCGAAGACGGGGCCCAGCGACCAGAAGGCGGCGTTGGAGATGCCGACCACCAGGCAGGCCGCGGCCCCGACCGGCGAGGTGGCGACCAGCCGGCCCAGCCGCAGCCGCACCACCTGCGGCACCGGCGGGGCGGCCGTCCGGGTCATGGCGATCGGCAGCACCGCCAGGCAGATCATCACCGCGATCCAGGTGAAGGCGGTCATCGGGTTGCCGGTCTCGACGCCCAGCAGCATCTGGCCGACCGTGATCGCGACCAGGGTGACGATGGTGTAGAGCGACAGCACGGTGCCGCGCGTCCGGCTGGTGGCCTGCTCGTTCAGCCAGCTCTCGATCACCATGAACACGATGGCGAAGCAGAAGCCGGTGCCGCCGCGCAGCACGATCCAGGGCGCCGGGTGGACATATTGCGGGAAGGACAGGGCGACTGCCGCCGCCAGCGCCGCCACCGCGGCGAAGGTCCGGATGTGGCCGGCGCGGCGGATCAGGTGCGGGCCCAGCAGGCAGCCCAGCACGAAGCCGGCATAGTAGCCGGAACCGAGCAGGCCGGTGACCACGGTGCCGAAGCCGGCATCGGTCGCCCGCACCGCCACCAGCACCGCCTGCAGCCCGTTGCCGCACAGCATCAGCCCGACCCCGGCCAGGAGTGCTGCGACGGAGGAGAGGACGGCGGACATGGGATGGACCTCGGCGGCGTCGGCGGCAGAAAATTCCGCCGCCGGAGACCCAGCCTAGGCCGGCCAGGGACCGCGATTTTGTCCGAAAGCGACAGTCGCTGCAGCCGGTGCGCTGCGCTGCCGTTCTCGGCTGATGTGAACTCTGATCGTCATTGCGAGGAGGCGAAGCCGACGAAGCAATCCATGGCGCCGCCTGGCATGGATCGCCACGTCCCCCGGATCAAGTCCGGGGTCCTCGCGATGACGGAGAGGGGCGACCGTATCAGCGGCCCAGTTCGTGCAGGTAGGCGGCGCGGGCGGCGACGCCGGCGTTGGTGAAGTCGGTGAACACGCCGTCGATGCCGAGGCGGAAGAACTTCAGGTACTCGGCCTGCGCGTCGCCATTGTAGTCGGCGGCCAGATACTTGCCTTCGTTGCGGAAGGTGAAGACATGCACGAACAGCCCGGCCTTGTGCGCGTCGGCGACCAGGCTGGTCGGCGGCTGGGTGGTGGCCTCGCGGGTCGATCCCGCATACGCCGTGCCGTCCGGGTTCTTGTCCTTCCAGGGGACGATTTTCACCGGCACGATCTGCGGCTTCCACGGCCCGATGCCGTCGGCATAGGTCTTGATCTCGGCCAGCCCGGCCGGGGTCAGCATCGCGTCGAACCAGCGCGGGTCGCCGGCCACCGTCCAGTCATAGGGCCGGCTGTCGACCACCTCGTTGTAGATCACCGCGCCGGTCTTGAAGTCGACGTCGTAGCCGTCGATCAGCTGCACCACCTTGGTCTTCAGCCCGTGGGCGCGCATGTATTTCAGGCTGCCGGGCTCGAAGCTCTGCACGAAGATCGGCGCGTCCTTCGCGTTCAGGCCGTTGGCGTCGATGATCTTGATCATCGCGTCCTCCAGCGGGTGGCTGCCGGGCGCGCCGCAGCCATTGGCGATGGCCTGCTCGTCGTTCCAGGTCGGGTTCTTGCTCTCGGGATAGACCGAGATCACCCGGCCGGTGGCCTGGCTCTTGGCCTTGGCCAGGTCGATGATCTCCTGGAAGCTCAGGATCGGGAACTTGCCGTTGAACTCGGCCGGCCGCTCACTGGCGGCGTCATAGGTGGTGCCGCCCAGCCACTGCTTCAGCTCGGCCAGGGTGAAGTCGGTGATCGACCAGTCGCCGGTGTGGTCCTCGCCGTCGACGATCAGGGACTTCAGGACCGATTTGGGATCCTTCGGGTCGGTCAGGTCGGTCAGGTATTCCGACGGCCCGCTGGTCGGGGTCTGGGCCCAGGCCACCTTGACCATGACGCCCGGCACCGTGCGCTTGCGCGCGGCGATCTCGGGGTTGGTCTTGGCCACCTCGGCGATATCGGTGTTGTCGCTCAGCCAGGGGTTGTGGCGGGCGACGAGGATGCAATCCTTGGTCAGGTGGAGGTCTTCCTCCAGCGCGTCGGTGCCGAGCGCCGCGGCCATGTCGTAGGACGGCAGCGTCTCCTCGGGCATCAGCCCGGGCAGGCCGCGATGGCCCACCACCAGCGGCGGCTTGCCGTCCAGCGTCAGGAACGGCTTGGCGCCGGCGGGCGCCTCGTCGGCCAGGATCGCACGGCCCCCGGCCAGCAGGGCCACGGCGGCAACGGCGATCAGGGACGCGGATCGGGGGCTGAAGCCTCTCATGCGGGCGACTTTCCAAGACGGGACAATGATGGCCCAACCTAGCGAGACGCCATGACACCCCCGTGACTCCGCCGCCGGAATCGGCGGCCGGGATCATGAAGAATTGGCAATGTTCCGGGCTGTCCCGCCCCTCAGTGCAGGATCAGGGTCGGCCAGCCGCGGATCGGGATCTTGTCCGCCAGGGTCAGGCGCTGCAGCCGGTGCGCGGCCAGCACCTGCGGCGCCTGGCGCTCCAGCAGCCCGGCCAGGATCGCCATGCCGCCCGGCGCCAGGTTGCGGCGCAGATCGGCCGCCATGCTCATCAGCGGCCGGGCCAGGATGTTGGCGATGATCAGGTCGTAGGGCCCGTTCTCGCGCACCACGCGGCTGGCGTAGCCGTTCGAGACCACGGCGGTGATCGGGTCCGCCAGCCGGTTGATCCGGGCGTTGATGCGGGTGACGCGGATCGATTCCGGGTCGATGTCGGCGGACAGCACCGGGGCGCCGAACAGCCGGGCGGCGGCGAAGGACAGGATGCCGGTGCCGCAGCCCATGTCGAGGATGCGATGGAAGCGGCGGCGGCGCGACAGCCGGTCCAGCGCCCGCAGGCAGCCCTCGGTGGTCGGGTGCTCGCCGGAACCGAAGGCGGTGGCGGCGTCGATGCACAGCGGGATGCTGCCGGCCGGCGGCCCGTCCTCGATATGCGAGCCATGGATGAAGAAGCGGCCGATGCGCAGCGGCGGAAAGGCCTGGTAGGTCGCGGCCAGCCAGTCGGTCGGCGGCACCTTCTCGACCATCGGGTCGGGCAGCGGCACATCGATCATCGCCGCCACCAGGGCCAGCCGGCTGCGCAGCGCCGCCTCGTCCGGCGGGTTGCGGTCGATGCCCTCGATGATCCAGTCGCCGCCCTCCTCGATCTCGAACGCCGCGACCGAGGCGAAATGGTCGTCGAAGGCGGTCTGCACCGCGTCGCCGATGGCGGCGTTGACGACGATGCTGGTGCGCCAGGCGGCGGCGGCTTCGGACGGGACGGTGCGGCTCATCGGGATTCCAGGCGGGACGGACTGGCCGCACAGTATCGGCCCGGGCCCCGGAATGCACCCGCCTTCATCGGACGCCGCCGCCGGCGTGGCCGGAAATGGCAAACGCGAGGCGGGCGTCCCGGCTCGGCCGAGATTCCAGCACCGGGCAGGTGTCCGTCGGGCAAAGCGGCCCTAACTCCCTGGATGACCCCGATGGAGGCGGCCGATGAAGGCGCTGCAGTTCCTGGCCGTGGTGCTGACCGCCCTGGCGCTGGTGCCGGCCGGTGCCCATCTGCTCGCCTTGCCCAACAAGATGGCGCTGGACGAGACGACCTATCTCACCGTCCAGGCGATCTATCGCGGCTGGTCGCTGCTCGGCTTTGTCCCGGTGGCGGCGCTGGCGGCCGATCTGGCCCTGGCGATCGGGGCGCGGCGACAGCCCCGTCCAGCCCGGCTGGCCCTGGTCGCGGCGCTGTGCCTGGCCGCGACGCTGGTGGTCTTTTTCTTCTGGACCGATCCCGCCAGCCGGGCGACCGCCGATTGGACCAGCAGCTCGGCCGCCTGGCTGACCCTGCGGCGCCAGTGGGAATATTCCCAGGTCGCCAATGCCGGGCTGACCTTCGTCGCCCTCTGCCTCGCGGTTGGCTCCGCGCTGTGCTGGCGGCGGGAATTCCGGCAACCCTGACGCAGGCTCGGGCTTGGCCTTGTCCCGGCTCCCGCTCTAAGGTCCGGACCCGATACCGGGCCATCATGCAGGGGGGATGCCATGCCGTTTCCGGGAAGCTGCCTCTGCGGGGCGGTGCGCTATGAGATCGACGGCCTCGACATGCCGGTCGGGCATTGCCATTGCACCACCTGCCGCAAGGCCCATGCCAGCGCCTTCACCACGACGGCCGGCGTGCTGCGCGAGCATTTCCGCTGGATCGCCGGCGAGGACCTGCTGCGGGACTACGAATCCTCAGCCGGCAAGCTGCGGCGCTTCTGCTCGGTCTGTGGCACGCATCTGGTGGCGGACGGCCGGCGCAGCCGCATGTCATCCTGCGGGTGGCCACGCTCGACCAGGATCCCGGCCAGCGGCCGGTGATGCACATCTGGACCTCGCACGACGCCCCGTGGCTGTCCGATGACGGCGAGGTGCCGCGCCATCCCGAATGGCAGCCGGGACGCTGACGGCGGCCGCGACGAAGGGGAATCGAGCGCATGCCGGACATCCCGATCCGCTGCTTTGCCGTCTCCGTCGTGGTCCTGAGGGGAAGCAGCGCGGCGACCGAGATGCTGCTCCTGCGGCGCACGCGGTCGCTGGCCGGGGAGTGGTGCCAGGTCGCCGGCGGCATCGAGGCCGGCGAGACCGCCTGGCAGGCCGCGCTGCGCGAGGTCCAGGAAGAAACCGGCCTGGTGCTCGCCAGCCTCTATTCCGCTGACATCTGCGAGCAGTTCTACGAAGCCGACCGCGATGCCATCAGCCTGCTTCCGGTGTTCGTGGGATATGCGGGGGCCGAAGACACGGTGACCCTGAACCCGGAGCACAGCGAGTTCCGCTGGGTCTCCGTCGCGGACGCCTTGCAGATGGTGCCCTTCGCGGGGCAGCGGGCGGTGATCCGCCACATCGAGAACGAGTTCATCCACAGCACGCCGAGCCGGTGGCTGCTGATTAGCCCGAAGGTCGCGACACCGTAGATCCATCGTCGGCCGCCCGACGCTGCGCTTGGCTTT
Source organism: Inquilinus sp. 2KB_23 (assembly GCF_052115705.1). Classification (NCBI taxonomy): domain Bacteria; kingdom Pseudomonadati; phylum Pseudomonadota; class Alphaproteobacteria; order Rhodospirillales; family Rhodospirillaceae; genus Inquilinus; species Inquilinus sp. 2KB_23. Next base: position 6,444 of record NZ_JBFRHF010000011.1, read on the forward strand.
CTCGTGCATGGCATACATATGCTCCATATACGTATCGTATATGGAGCAGCCCGATGGGCATTGTGAACATCGATGACGATCTGCACGACCAGCTGCGCCGGGCGAGCAAGGTCTCGTATCGGTCGATCAACGCGCAGGCCGCCTACTGGATCAAGCTCGGCATGCTGTGCGAGAGAAATCCCACGCTCAGCTTCACCGAGATCATCGAGCGGGAACTGAGTTCCGCAGGCGTCTCGGCTCAGCCATTGGCTGAGAGTGCAGCATGACGAAGCAGCCTGAAGAACTGGCGCTGCTGGCCGAATCCGGCCGGCTGCTGGCGTCCGTGTTCGGGCTGCTGGACCGGACCCCGCTGGTCGGCATGTCGACGCTTCAGGTCGACGCGCTGGTCGAGCGCTTCATCGTCGACGACCTCCAGGCGCGACCGGCCAGCAAAGGCCAATACGGCTATGGCTTCGTGCTGAATTCCTCGGTGAACGAGGTGGTCTGCCACGGCGTTCCGGCGGAATCGCACGTGCTGCGGAACGGCGACATCGTCAATTTCGACATCACGCTCGAGAAGAACGGCTATATCGCGGATTCCAGCAAGACCTATCTGGTGGGTGAGGTCGACCCGGCCGCCAGGAGGCTGGTCCGGACCACCTACGAGGCCATGTGGCAGGGCATCCGGGCGGTGCGGCCGGGCGCGCGGCTCGGGGACATCGGCTGGGCGATCGAACGGCATGCCAAGCGAAACGGCTATTCCGTGGTGCGTGAATATTGCGGCCACGGCATCGGCCGCGAGATGCATGAGGAACCGCAGGTCCTGCATTTCGGAACGCCGGGAACCGGCCTCGCCCTTCGCGAGGGCATGGTCTTCACCATCGAGCCGATGCTCAACCGAGGCCGGCGGAACGTGAAGACCGAGGCCGATGGCTGGACCGTCGTGACCAGAGACGGGTCGCTGTCCGCCCAGTTCGAGCACACCGTTGCCGTGACGGCGTCCGGCGTGTCGGTGCTGACGTTGCGTCCGGACGAACTAGTTCTCCGGTAGCAGGCTGCCCTTCAGCTCCAGCGGCGACAGGTCGGTGACCTTGTCCTTCAGCGCCGCGGCCAGGCCGGCCGGGCAGGGGGTGCCGGCGCCGGACAGCACGCAGACCCGGATGTCGTCGATGTCGGCGCCGCCGGCGGCGATGGCCTCGTTCGACAGCGGGACATGGGTCTTGTCATAGGCCGGCAGCTTCCAGAAGCGGCGGGCGACGTATAGCGCCTCGCGCCCGACCACGATGTGCATCAGCTGCAGCTCGCCGACGCCGTTGCTCTTGCGCCGGGTGCAGCCGATGGCGGTGCGCACCGTGCCGCCGGCCTTGTCCGACCGGACGTCACCCGCGACCACGTCGTCGCATTGCGATTTCAAAGCCTCGACGTTGCGGCGGATAAACTCGGCCGGGTCGCTGCCGCCCAGGCCGCCGATCCGTCCGACCATCATCACGTTGTCGACATTGTCGCTGGCGGCGCCCTGGTACCAGGAGATCGAGGTGTCGTTGCCCTCGATCGCGCTGGCGCCGCGGGTCCAGCCGGCCGGCACGGCCATGGTGAAGATCTCACCGTTGCCGCCGGGCACGACCACGGTGGTTGTGGGCCCCGCGGCGTGGGCGCCGGACACGGTGAACAGGGCCAGCGCGGCCAGGGCCGCGCGTCGCATCGTCAAACGCATCTGCAAGCTCATCCTGCTTCGGCGGCGGGGACGACGAAGCTGTCCATCACCCGCTTCTCGCCGGAATGGTCGAAGGCGATGGTCAGCTTGTCGCTGTCGACGCTGCGGACCTCGCCATAGCCGAACTTCTGGTGGAACACCCGGTCGCCGATGCCGAAGCTGCGCGACGGGCGCGGCCGTTCGCGCACCTCGTAGCCGCTGCCCTCGATCGTCACCGGCGCCCGGCGCATGAAGCCGCTCTGGGCCGGCGCGGTCCACAGCCGGGTTGGTGCTGCGTCGGCGAAGCGCTCATTGCCGAAGCCGGTGCCGGAGGTGACCTCGACATTCGCATCCGGCAGCTCGCCGATGAAGCGCGAGGGCAGGGCGTTCTGCCACTGGCCGTGGATGCGGCGGTTGGCGGCGGCGGCGACATAGGCGCGGCGCTTGGCCCGGGTCAGGCCGACATAGGCCAGCCGCCGCTCCTCCTCCAGCGCGGCGATGCCGCCATCGTCCAGCGCGCGCTGGTTCGGGAACACCCCTTCCTCCCAGCCCGGCAGGAAGACATGGGCGAATTCCAGCCCCTTGGCCGCGTGCAGGGTCATCAGCGTGACCTGCGGCCCGGTCTTGCCGGATTCGTTCTCCATCACCAGGCTGACATGCTCGAGGAAGGCGAGGAGGGTCTCGAACTCCTCCATCGCATTGATCAGTTCCTTGAGGTTGTCCAGCCGCCCGGCCGCCTCCGGCGATTTGTCGGCCTGCCACATCGCAGTGTAGCCGCTCTCGTCCAGCAGGGTCCGCGCCATGTCGACATGCGATCCGGTTTCCAGCATGGCGCGCCAGCGCTGGAAGTCGCCCATCAGGCTGCGCAGGGCGCCGCGCGGCTTCGGCTTCAGCTCGTCGGTCTCGATCAGCCGCAGCGTCGCCTCGGTCAGCGGCACGCCGAGGGCGCGGCTGGCCTGGTAGAGCAGCTGGATGGTGGCGTCGCCCAGGCCGCGCTTCGGCGTGTTGACGATGCGCTCGAAGGACAGGTCGTTGTCCGGCTGGGCCACCACCCGGAAATAGGCGATAGCGTCGCGGATCTCCTGCCGCTCGTAGAAGCGCGGGCCGCCGATGACGCGGTAGGGCAGGCCCAGGGTCAGGAACCGCTCTTCGAACTCGCGCATCTGGAAGCCGGCGCGGACCAGCACCGCCACCTCGTTCAGCGGCACCTTCTGGCGCTGCAGCGTCTCGATCTCGTCGCCGACCCAGCGCGCCTCCTCCTCGCCGTCCCACACGGTGCGGACGACCACGGTGTCGCCACCCTGCTCCTCGGTGAACAGGGTCTTGCCCAGGCGGCCCTGGTTGTGCGCGATCAGCCCGCCGGCGGCCGCCAGGATGTGGCTGGTCGAGCGGTAGTTCTGCTCCAGCCGGATCACGGCGGCGCCGGGGAAATCCTGCTCGAAGCGCAGGATGTTGCCGATCTCGGCACCGCGCCAGGAATAGATCGACTGGTCGTCGTCGCCGACGCAGCACAGGTTGCGGTGCTTCTGCGCCAGCAGGCGCAGCCACAGATACTGCGAGACGTTGGTGTCCTGGTACTCGTCGACCAGGATGTACCGGAAGCGGTCCTGGTAATCGGCCAGCACCTCCGCATGCTCCTGGAAGATGGTCAGGTTGTGCAGCAGCAGGTCGCCGAAATCGCAGGCGTTCAGCGTGCGCAGCCGCTCCTGGTAGGCGACGTACAGCTGCAGCATGCGGCCCTGCGCGACCTCGCCGGCATCGGCCGGCTTCAGCTTGGCCGGGGTCAGGCCGCGGTCCTTCCAGCGCTCGATCACGCCCAGCAGTACCTTGGCCGGCCAGCGCTTCGAATCGATGCCGTCGGCCTCGATCAGCTGCTTGATCAGCCGGATCTGGTCGTCGGTGTCGAGGATCGAGAAGTTGGAGCGCAGGCCCACCAGCTCGGCGTGGCGGCGCAGGATGCGGGCGGCCAGGGCGTGGAAGGTGCCCATCCACCAGCCCTCGGTCGGGGTGCCCAGCAGATGGGCCACGCGTTCCCGCATTTCTCGTGCGGCGCGGTTGGTGAAGGTGACGGTCAGCACCTGGCTCGGCCACGCCCGCCGGGTCGACAGGATGTGCGCCAGACGAGTGGTCAGCACCCGGGTCTTGCCGGTGCCGGCCCCGGCCAGTACCAGCACCGGGCCGTCGACCGTCTCGACCGCCTGGCGCTGGGCCGGGTTCAGGTTCTGCAGGTACGGCGGCTCGAAGCCGGCCGGGATGTTCCGGGAAAGTTCGACCATCCCCTGTCTATAGCATGACCGGCCTGCACCGGAACCGCTGGCGTCGGGTTGACGCAGGGAAAGGCTCCGCCGAGGATCGCCGCGACCTGATGACGAGAGCGCCATGACCCAGCTGCTGATCCGCCCCGCCGAACCCCGCGACGCCAGGGAGATCCTGGCGATGATCACCGAACTGGCGGTGTTCGAGAGGGAGCCCGACGCGGTGCTGGCGACCGAGGCCGACCTGCTGCGCGACGGCTGGGGGCCGCATCCGAAATTCGAGGCGCTGATGGCCGAGCGCGACGGCCAGGTGCTGGGCTTCGCCCTGTTCTTCTCCAGCTATTCGACCTGGGAAGGGCGCGAGGGCATCTATCTCGAAGACCTCTATGTCCGCGACGCGGCGCGCGGCCTCGGCGTCGGCCGGGCGCTGGTGGTGCGGATCGCGCAGCTGGTGGCCGAACGCGGCGGCAAGCGGCTGGACCTCTCGGTCCTGACCTGGAACCCCGCGCGCGACGTCTATGTCCGGCTCGGCTTCGACCACAAATCGGACTGGACCGGCTACCGCCTGACCGGCGACGCCCTGGCCGCGCTGGCGGCGGGCCGGTGATGGCGGCGATCGCCGACCGCGCCTTCGCCGCGTTCCTGTTCGACATGGACGGCACCATCCTCAGCTCGATCGCCGCCGCCGAGCGGATCTGGACGCGCTGGGCGGGCCGCCACGGGCTCGACGTCGCCGCCTTCCTGCCGACCATCCACGGCATGCGCGCGGTCGACACCATCCGCCGCCTCGGCCTGCCCGGGGTGGATGCCGAGCGCGAGGCCGCGGCGCTGACCCTGGACGAGATCGCCGATGTCGACGGTGTGCAGCCGATTGCGGGCGCGGTGGCGTTCCTGGCGGCGCTGCCGGCGGACCGCTGGGCGATCGTGACCTCGGCGCCGCGCGACCTGGCCCGGGCGAGGCTGGCCGCGGCCGGCATCGCGCCGCCGGCGCTGGTGGTGACCGCCGAGGACGTCGCGCAGGGCAAGCCCCGGCCGGACTGCTACCTGCTGGCCGCCGAACGCCTCGGCTGCGACGTGCGCGACTGCTTGGTGTTCGAGGACGCCCCGGCCGGCATCCAGGCGGCGGAGGCGGCCGGCGCGACCGTGGCGGTGGTCACCGCGACGCATCACCAGCCGATGGCGACGCCGCATGCCACCTTGGCCGGCTTCGACCATCTCCGGCTGCGGGCCGGCGAGGACGGGCTGCGGCTGACCGGGCTGGGGCGGTAGGGCCGGGCGTCAGCCCTCGGGGAACCGGGCGCTGTCGCTGACGCCGGAGATCATCCAGCGCCCGTCGATGTGGGCGAGGTTGATGATGTTGGTGCCGCTGTGGGTGATCCGGCCGTCGACCCGGAAGTCATAGGCGCACCAGATGATGCCGATGTCGCCGTCGGTGCGGACCAGCGGGTCGTAGATCCGCTCCTCCAGCACCGAGGTGCCCTCGGTCGGGAAGATGTCGAGCAGCCCGGCCAGGGTGAGCCGCTGGACCTCGCCCTTGCTGATCCGGGTCCCCATTCCCTCGGGCATGATCATGTCCCGCAGCGATTCGGGCTGGCGTTGTTCCATGCCGCGCAGGAACGCGTGGAACAGGTCCAGCACCGCCTGCTCGTCGGGGGTCAGCTGCTGCGGCATGTCGGGTCTCCGGTTGCGGTCGGCGCCAGGCTAGGCCGGCCGCATGTCGGGATGATGTCGGGCGGGTTGCAGACGACATATGGTCGCTACCAGTTCTGGCGCCGGGAATATTCCAGGATGACGCACAGGATCACCGGCAGCAGGTTCACCCCGATGATCGCGCCGGGCAGGCCGGTGTCGAGGTAGAGGCCCAGGGACAGCAGCCCCTGGAACGGGTCCAGGCCGATGCCGTAGGCGGGGGTGGTCGAGGCGGCCGCGGTGCTGGCCGACAGCGTGACCACCAGCCGGGCGACCATGTGGAAGTGATAGATCAGGTCGCCGGTGTAGATGATCGGGATCTGCAGCACCTGCACCAGGATCGAGAGGACATAGCCGATCGGGCGGCGGCGCCACAGCAGCCCCCCGGCGAGGATGCACAGCAGGAACAGCAGGGCCGCGGCGCCCAGGACCAGGCCCTGGGTCAGGGCGATGATCGCGGGGGCGTCGCGGTAGATCTGCGGCGCCATCACCCCCAGGCCGACCAGCCCGCCCAGGATCTGGACCAGGGCGATGACGCGGTCGAGCGGGGGGAAGCCGGCCCTCCGGCCCGATCCCTTCGGAGTGAGGTTGCTTGCGGTCATCGGTCTTCTCGCTTCCGCCTTCCAGCGGGGCTGCGGGCTATTCGCACAGGCCGGTCGAGCCTTCGGCGCAGATCTTGGTGCCGTCGGTCCAGGTGGCGCCGGACAGGTCGGCGTCGCGGAACACGGTGCCGCGCAGCTCCGCCCCGGTGAGGTTGGCGCCGCGCAGCTTGGTGCCGACGAAGCGGGCGTTGCGCAGGTCGGCCTTGGTCAGGTCGGCGCCGGACAGGTCGGCGTCGGTGAAATCGGCATTGCCCAGCTTCGCGCCGTCCAGCTTCGCGCCGCGCAGGTTGGCGTTGCTGAACCGGGCGCCGAAGGCCTCGGCCCCGGTCAGGATCGCGCCGTCCAGCACCGCCCGGGTCAGGCTGACCTCGCGCAGTTGGGCGCCGGTCAGGTCGACCTTGCTGAGCACCCGTTCGTCCTGCAGGCAGCGCCGCCAGTTGACCTGGGGGCCGGCGGCGTCGGAACAGCCGGCCTGGGCCGCGGCGGCCAGTCCGAGCAGCAGGGCGAGGGCGAAGGGGAGGGCCCGGACGAATCGGGGGCCGAGCGATGCGACCGACATGGCGGGACAGTCTCCGATCGCCCCGTTCTGCGCAAGGGCGGCCTGGGACACGGACCGGGGGGCCGCGGGTCGGGTCAGAGCGACTTGGCCACCGGCCGCACGATCCGGCGCTGCCGTTCGCGGAAGGCGATGAACAGGCTGGAGGAGACGATGACGGCGGTGCCGACCAGCTCGATCGGGGTCGGGAACTCCGCCCACACCACCAGGCCGAGGCCGAGGGCGAAGACCAGCGAGGCGTAGTCGAAGGGCGCGACCACCGAGGCCGGGGCCAGCTGGTAGGCCTTGGTCATCAGGATCTGGGCGACGCCGCCCAGCAGCCCCACCGCGATCAGGATCGGCACGTCGATCAGGTCGGGCCACACCCCGATGAAGGGCAGGGTGGCGGCGCCGGCGATGGTGCCGGTCAGGGTGAAATAGAAGACGATGGTGACGTTGGATTCGGTGTCCGCCATCTTGCGGATCGAGACCATGGCGAAGGCGGTGGCTAGCGCCCCGCCCAGGGCGACCACGGCGCCGAAGGAGATGCCGGCGGTGCCGGGATGCACCACCAGCAGCACGCCGACGAAGCCGATCACCACCGCGCTCCAGCGGTAGATCCGCACGGTCTCGCCCAGCAGCGGCACCGCCAGGATGGTGATGAACATCGGCGCGGCGTAGCCCAGCGCCGTGGCGGTCGCCAGCGGCAGCATGCCCAGCGCGGTGAAGCCCAGGAACATCGAGCACAGGCCGGAGCCGGAGCGGCGGAGATGGCCGCCCAGCCGCTCGGTGCGCAGCACCCGGAAGCCGCCGAGGCGATGCACCAGCCACAGCACCGGGATCATGGCGAACAGGCTGCGCACGAACACGATCTGGCCGACCGGATACTGGTCGCCGAGCTGCTTGATCAGCGCCGACATGCAGGTGAACAGGGCGGCCGAAGCCAGCTTGTAGCCGATCGCGGGCAGGTAGGAGGCCGGGGCCGACTCGCTCGACCCGTTCGGTCCGGCCTGGGAGATGGTCATCGGAAGCGGGGCCCGTCGCGGCTCGTTCGTTTCGCCAGACTAGCGCCCGCCGAATCGGCAGGGCCAGCGCCGATGACGCCGGGGCTGCCATGCGGCGGACAGCAGAAGGGCGCCGGCCGGAACCGGCGCCCAATCGCGGTGAGGCCAGCCTTACTTGCCGGTCCAGCCCTTGTAGTCCTTGACGTTGTCGCGGGTGACCAGGTTCGACGGGATCAGCGTCGGGTCCTGGGCCGGCTTCTGGCCGTTGAGCAGGCCGACGCCTTCCTCCACCGCCTTGCGGGCCATGGAGAACGGGTCCTGGGCCGAGGAGGCCTCGATCAGGGTGTTGCCCTTCAGCGCGTCGACGATGTCAGGGGCGCCGTCGACCGAGGTGATGACGATGCCGCTGCGGCCGAGCTGCTTGGCCGCCAGGTCGGCGCCGATCGCGGTCGGGTCGTTGATGGCGAAGACGCCGTCGATCTTCTCGAACCGGGTCAGCAGGCCCTGCATCACCTGCAGGCCGCCGTCGCGCGAGCCCTTGGCGTCCTGGTCGGCGGACAGGATCTTCAGGTCCGGCAGCTTGTCCCAGACATTGTGGCAGCCCTTGACCCGGTCGGTCACGGCCGAGACCTGCGGGCCGTTGACGATGATGACGTTGCCCTTGTTGCCCAGCTTGTCGGCGATGTACTTGCAGGCGATCTCACCGGCCTGGACGTTGTCGGTGGTGACCGTGGCGTCGGCGCCCTCGGCCGCGGTGTCGACCGCGACGACGATGATGCCGGCGGCCTGCGCCTTCTTGATCGCCGGGCCGATCGCCTTCGGATCGCCCGGGTTCAGCAGGATCATGTCCACGCCGGCGGCGATGAAGTTGTCGATCTGGGTGAACTGCTTGCCCAGATCGTAGTCGTAGCCGACGGCCTGGACCACGACATCCGGGTTGGTCTTCTTCGCCTCGAACTCGGCGCCGTTGGCCAGGGCGACGAAGAACGGGTTGCCCATCGAGCCGAGCGAAACGCCGATCTTCTTCAGATCCTTGGCTTCGGCGACGCTGGCGGCGCCGATCGAGAGTGCCAGCGCGACGCCGGCGAGCAGAACATGTTTCAGCACGTGATTTCCTCCCCTGGTCGGTTCGATGAGGCCGGCGGGTGACCAGAGATCCCGCCGGCCTGTCGCGAAAATGCGGACACTCAGGTGCGGGCCGACCCCTGCAGCCGCAGCCGGTCGAGCGTGACGGCGCCGATGATGATCAGCCCCTTGATGATGTACTGCCAGACATCGGGCACGCCGACGAGGATCAGCCCGTTCGACAGCACGGCGATGATCAGCGCGCCGACCAGCGTGCCCCAGATCGAGCCGATGCCGCCGACGAAGGACGTGCCGCCCAGGATCACCGCGGCAATGGCGTCGAGCTCGTAACTGGTGCCGAGCTGGGTGCCGTTGGCGGCGTAGAGCCGGGCGGCCGACATCACCCCGCCGAGGCCGGCGAGCAGGCCGGAGACGCCGTAGACGAACAGCAGCACCCGCCAGACCTTGATGCCCGACAGCCGGGCCGCATCCGGGTTGCCGCCGACCGAATAGATGTGGACGCCCAGCACGGTGCGCCGCAGCACCAGCCAGGACAGCACGATGATCACGAAGGCGATGATCACCAGCCAGGGCACCCCCAGCACGGAGGCGTTGCCGATGAAGTCGAAGGACAGCGACGAGTTGAACACGGTGGTGTCGCCGCCCATCAGCCGGGCGATGCCGCGCACCGCGGTCAGCGATCCCAGGGTGACGATGAAGGGCGGCAGCCGCAGGAAGGCGATCAGGCTGCCGTTGGCGAGGCCGAAGACCAGGCCGCAGAGCAGCCCCAGCGGAATGCCGAGCAGGCCCAGATCCGGGATCAGCGACCCGATGACCGCGGCCATGGCGGAGGCGGCGAGGATCGAGCCGACCGACAGGTCGATGCCGCCGGTCAGGATGACGAAGGTCATGCCCGCGGCCAGCACCGTGTTGATCGCGGCCTGCTGCATCACGATCGAGATGTTCTGCCAGGAGGCGAAGCGGCCGTTCTCGCTCATCAGGTAGAAGGCGATGCAGAGCAGGATCAGCACCGGCAGCATGCCGACGGTCCGGATCAGGCTCTGGATCATCATCCGGCGTTCGGCGTCGCGGTTGACGGCGGAGGTGGTGTTGGCCATGCGGTGATGATCCTTCACTGAATGGAGACGGCGGGCGCGGGGGTGGAGAGGCCGGTGGCGAGGGCCATGATCGCCTCCTGGGTCAAAGGCTGGCCGGACGACCCGCCGACCTCGCCCTCGATCCGGCCCTCGCGCATGACCAAAGCGCGGTCGGCGATGCCGATCACCTCGGGCAGCTCGGAGGAGATCACGATGATGCCGATGCCGGCCTTCGCCAGACCGTCGATGATGCGGTAGATCTCGGATTTGGCGCCGATGTCGACGCCGCGGGTCGGCTCGTCCAGAATCAGGATGCGCGGCTGGGTCTCCAAGAGGCGGGACAGCAGCACCTTCTGCTGGTTGCCGCCCGACAGCGACCCGACCGTGACCTCGGGGCTGGCCACCCGGATCGACAGGGCGGCGATGGCGTCCTTGGCGCGGATCTTGGCGCGGGCGAGGTCCAGCCAGCCGCCGGTTTTGGCGTCGGTGCCGCAGACCACCAGGTTGATGTTGTCCTGCACCGACATGTCCAGGAACAGCCCCTGGCCCTTGCGGTCCTCGGTCAGGTAGGCGATGCCGGCATCGATCGCGTCGCCCGGCCCGGTGATGTGCAGAACCTTGCCTTCCAGCGTGACCTCGCCGCTGGCCTTCGGCTCGGCGCCGAAGATCAGCCGGGCCAGTTCGGTGCGGCCGGAGCCGACCAGGCCTGCGATGCCCAGCACCTCGCCCTCATGCAGGTCGAAGCTGCAGCCGCGCACGCGGTGCCCGTCGCCGACGTCGCGCACCGACAGCACCACGCGGCCGGCGCCCTGCGACGCGTCATGGTCCTTCTTGTAGAAGCCGGAGATGTCGCGCCCGACCATCATCCTAACCAGCGCCTCGGCCGACAGCCCGGCGCGGTCCAGCGTGCCGACCTGGCTGCCGTCGCGCAGCACCGAGACGCGGTCGGCCAGCTCGTAGATCTCGGCCATGCGGTGGCTGATGTAGATGATCGCCAGCCCTTCGGCGCGCAGCCGGCGGATCAGTTCGAACAGCCGGTCGGTCTCGCGCGCCGACAGGGCGGTGGTCGGCTCGTCCATCACCAGGATGCGGGCCTCGGCATGGATGGCGCGGGCGATCTCCACCAGCTGGCGCTCGGCGATCGACAGGGTGCCGACCAGCGTGGTCGGCCGGAAGCTGGCGCCCAGGCGCTTCAGCACCTCGGCGCAGCCCGCCAGCATCGCCTTGCGGTCGACGAAGAGGCCGGATTTCGGCTCGCGGCCGAGATAGATGTTCTCCGCCACCGTCAGGTTCGGCGACAGGCTCAGCTCCTGGTAGATCACGGCGATGCCCAGGCGCTTGGCCGCCAGCGGGCCGGCGATCGCGACGTCGCGGCCGTCGACCCGGATGGTGCCGCCGGCATCGGCCTGGTAGGCGCCGGACAGCACCTTCATCAGGGTCGACTTGCCGGCCCCGTTCTCGCCCATCAGCGCGTGGATCTCGCCGGGATAGACGGTCAGGTCGACCCGGGTCAGCGCCCTCACGCCCGGGAAGGTCTTGGAGATGCCGCGCATCTCCAGCACCGGGACCGGGCCGTCGGCAGGATGGGGGGCCGGGGCCTGCGGGTGGTCAGTCTGCGGCTGCATGGTCGCGCCATCCCCTTTCATCGGCGCTGCGGGTCAGAATCGAGGCCCGCGGCGAGAAGCTGAAGAACATCGGCAGGCTGGCCGCGCCGATCGCGCCGGCATCGCAGCCGAACGACCCGTGCAGCAGCCGCGGCGGTCCGCTGGCCTCCGGCGCGGTCGCGGCCAGGCGCCGCTCCAGCCGGGCGATCAGCGCGTCGATCAGCCCGTCGTCGACATCGGCGTCGATGATCACGCTGGTCACCTCCAGCAGGGCGGACGAGGCCCAGATCGCGTCGGTCAGCGCGTCGACGCAGTCGTCGAGCCATTCGGAGACCGCCGGCAGGCCGGCAGCGACGGCGGCGGCCAGCTCGGCGCGGCTGCCGCCGGCCAGGCCGCGGAACTGCAGGTGGCGGGTCAGGGCGTTCAGCGAGGCCCGGGTCAACAGGATGTCGCGGCCCTTCGGCGCCGGCGGGGCAGAGGGCAGGCGGCCGGGACCGACCGGCAGCAGGGCGACGTCGCCGGCATTGCCGGTCGGGCCGCGCAGGCAGTCGCCGCCCAGCACCACGCCGCCGCCGATCGCCGGGCCGATGAACAGGTACAGGAAGTCGTCGAGGCCGCGGCCCAGCCCGTAGAACAGCTCGGCCACGGCGGCGGCGGTGCCGTCGTTCTCGCCGAACACCGGCAGGCCGGTGGCCTCCTCCAGCAGGGCGGCGAAGTCGACCGTGTCCCAGGCCGCGAAATCGGCCGGCGGCAGGTCCAGCTGGTGCAGCCAGGCGCCGAGATTGTAGGGCTGGGCCAGGCCGATGCCGGCCAGCTTGGACCGGTCGGCCGGGTCCAGCGCGGCCAGCAGCTCGGCCACATCCAGGCGCACGATGTCCAGCGCCTCGGCCGGGGCGGGCAGCAGCCGGTCATGGGCGCGGCGGGCGATCAGGGCGCCGTCGAAATCGATCAGCACCGTCTCCAGCGCCCGCCGGTCCAGCCGCACGCCGATGCCGTAGGCGCCTTTCGGGGCCAGCCGGTACAGCGTCGCCGGCTGGCCGCGGCCGCCGTCGTGGCGCTTGCCGGCCGAGGCGATCAGCCCGTCATCCTCGAGCTGGGCGATGATGCCGCCGATGGCGGTGTTGGTCAGTTCGGCCTGCCGGGCCAGCTCGGCCTTCGACGCCTCGCCGGCGCGGCGCAGGGTCTGCAGCACCAGCCGCTCGTTGTAGCGGCGCAGCTGCACGGAGTTGGTGCCGCGGCGGATCGCGGAGCGTCGCACTTCCATCCTCCCCCGGCACCGTTCGTGATTAATTGAACGTGATGCAATTAATCTGTCCGGTTTCCGCCGTCAAGGACCGTTTCTCTCGTTTCCGAGCGGAATTCGGACAGGAGCTTTCTAGCGCGCCGGACAATCGTATTCTTCCCACCCCGTCATTGCGACCCCGGCCTTGAGCCGGGGAAAGCAATCCATGCCAGGCGGCGCCATGGATTGCTTCGTCGGCTTTGCCTCCTCGCAATGACGATGAAGGGCGATCGAAGGAAGGGAGAGTCGTAGGTTGGGTTCGCCAGGCGAACCCAACCTACACGGCGGTCACCCCGTGGCGATCTCCGGCAGGTCGGTGATGCGCCACAGGCCCAGCGCCTTGTCGCGGTAGGCGCCGCCTTCCTCGGTGCAGCCCTCGACGATGATGCGGTGCGGCGCCGGCAGGGCGAAGGGCGGGCGCTGCAGGTTCAGCGGCCGCCAATCGCCATCGGCGATGGCCCGGTTGGCCTGCAGCTCCAGGAAGGTGGTGGTCAGCAGCCATGTCGAGCCGGAGCGGCGGAGATTGGCGAAGGATGCGGCGATGCTGGCGGCCGACAGATGAACCAGGCAGTCGCGGCACAACACCACATCGGCCCGGGGCAGCTTGTCTCGGGTCAGGTCCAGCCGCAGGAAGCGCCGCCGGTCGGTCTCGCCATACAGCACGACGTTCTTGGCGACCAGGTCGGCGACGATGTCGGCGCCGGTGTAGGCGATGCCGTCGAGGTCGACCCGGCTCATCCAGCCATAGTCGCCGCAGGGCAGGTCGAGCAGCGTGGCGGCGCCGAGATCGCGCAGCAGGGCTGGGATCGCGCGGCGCAGCTCCGCCGTGCCGTCGAGGCCGGACCCCAGGCCCGAGCGCGACTCCTCCGCGCCCCAAACGTTGTTGCGCCAGATGTAGTCGAAGGTGTCGGCCAGACCGAGGCCGTCCAGCGCCCGGGTGTGCCTGACATACACGCGCTGGGCCAGCGCCGCCGGCCGGTCGGCGTCGGACAGCGGCTTCGGATCGTCGGTCATAGGGGCCTTCAGGCGGCGACGGCCTCGGCGCGGCGCGGGCGGATGCCGAGGAAACGGCAGATCGCCAGGGTCAGCTCGGCCCGGTTCAGGGTGTAGAAGTGGAACTCCTCCACCCCATGGGTCTGCAGCAGGCGGCACTGCTCGACCGCGACCGAGGCGGCGACCAGCTGGCGCGTGTCCGGCGTCTCGTCCAGCCCCTCGAACAGCATCTCCAGCCAGTCCGGCACCGCGGCGCCGCAGGCCTGCGAGAACTCCTTGGTCCGGGCGAAGTTGGTGATCGGCAGGATGCCCGGCACGATCGGCAGGGTGATGCCGGAAGCGGCGGCGCGGTCGCGGAAGCGCAGGAAGGCGTCGGTGTCGAAGAAGAACTGGGTCAGCGCCCGGTCGGCGCCGGCATCCGCCTTGCGCTTGAGGTTGTCGAGATCGAAATCGGCCGACGGCGCCGACGGATGGGTCTCGGGGTAGGCCGCGACGGAGATGTCGAAGGGCGCGATGCGGCGTAGCCCCGCCACCAGGTCGGCGGCATAGGCGTAGCCGTCCGGCCGCACCTGGTAGGGCGCGCCGCCCGGCGCGTCGCCGCGCAGTGCCACGATGCGGCGGATGCCGGCGGCCCACAGGGCGCGGGCGACGTCGTCGATCTCTTCGCGCGAGGCGCCGACGCAGGTCAGGTGCGATGCGGTGGGCAGGCCGCTGCCGTCCTGGATCTTGGTGACGATGCCGAAGGTGCGGTCGCGGGTGGTGCCGCCTGCGCCGTAGGTGACCGAGACGAAGTCCGGCGCCAGCGGCGCCAGGCGCGTCACCGTCTCCATCAGCGTCGCCTCGGCCGCGTCGGATTTCGGCGGGAAGAACTCGAAGCTGACGATCGGGTCACGACGGCCGATATCGGCCGCGGCGGGATCACGGCGAGAGGACTCGGCCGTTGCGGTCGCGGAAGGGGAGGTCATGCCGCGGCTCTCCGTTGCATCGCCCGCTTGGCGGGCCAGATGGTGACGGTCAGGGGGGCGCCGGGCAGGTGCACCGGCGGTTCGGTATCGAAGCCGGCGCGCTGCAGCCAGCGGGCGAACAGGTCGTCGGGGAAGCCCAGCCAGCGATGCGCATGGTCGGCGCGCAGGCTCTCGACGTCGTGCGGGGCGAAGTCGGCGACGATCAGCCGGCCGCCGGGGCGCAGCACCCGCGCCGCCTCGGCGATCGCCGCCGCCGGGTCCTCGAGGTGATGCAGCACATGGTGCACCAGCGCGACGTCGAAGGACTGGCCGGGCACCGGCAGCTGGTACAGGTCGCCCTGCCGCACCTGGCAATGGCGCTGCAGCCCGGCGCGCTCGATGTTGGCGCGGGCCACCGACAGCATCTCGCGCGACAGGTCGATGCCGACCGCGCGCCGCACCCGGTCGCCCAGCAGGATCAGCATCCGGCCGCTGCCGGTGCCGAGGTCCAGCAGGTCGCCGATCTCGCCCGGCGGCAGCAGGTCGAGGATCGCCTGCTCGACCGCGCTGTCGGCGATGTGCAGGGTGCGGATGTCGTCCCAATGCGAGGCGTTGTCGCGGAAGTAGCCGGCCGCGGCCTCGGAGCGCTGGCGCTTCACCGCCTCCAGCCGCTCCAGGTCCAGGCCCACCGTGGTGTCGGCGTCGGGGATCAGGTCGACCAGGCTGCGCGCCAGATCGGCCACCGTGCCGCTCTCGGCCAGGCGGAAGAAGGCGAAGGTGCCCTCGCGGAAGCGGTCCAGCAGCCCGGCCTCGGCCAGCAGCTTGAGATGGCGCGAGACCCGCGGCTGGCTCTGCCCCAGGATCTGGGTCAGGTCTGTCACCGACAGGTCGCCATGGGCGCACAGCATCAGGATCCGCAGCCTGGTCGGCTCGGCGGCAGCCCTCAGCCCCTGCAGCAGACGTTCCACGACCTTATCGCCTCCCGCTCCGGATCCACGCTCGCGAGCAGGATAGCAAACTCTCAGAGAGACATAAACATGTCTTTATGTGTTTGCTCCCATTCCCGTGTCATCCCCGCGAAAGCGGGGATCTCGTCCCGGCGGAACCGGAGGGAGATTCCCGCTTTCGCGGTAATGACGGGAGAGGGGACGGGGGCCGAAGAGCCGCCTACAGCGCCCCCATCTCCACCAGCTCGCGGCGCAGCTGGTCGGGCGACTCGAACTGGATCGCGCGCATGCCGACGGCGCGGGCGCCGACGACGTTGCCGGGGTTGTCGTCGATGAAGATGCAGTCGGCCAGCGTCAGGCCGAAGCGGCTCTCCAGCAGCCGGTAGATCCGGGCGTCCGGCTTCAGCAGCTTCTCATGGGCCGAGACGATGACGCCGTCGAACCAGCCGAGGAACGGGTACTTGCCCTGGGCCACCGCGAACTTCTCGGCCGAGAAGTTGGTGATGGCATAGACCTTGTCGCCGCGGTCCTTCAGCCCCTTCAGGATCTCGACGGTGCCGTCGATGACGTGCGGCGCCATCTCCTCCCAGCGTTCGTCGAAGGCGCGGATCAAAGTCTCATGGTGCGGGAACTCGGCGACCTTCTCGGCGATGCCCTCGGCGAAGGGCTTGCCGCCGTCCATCGACAGGTTCCAGTCATGGGTGCAGACTTCGGCCAGGAAGGCTTCCATCGCCGCCTCGTCCGAGAACAGCTTGCGATAGAGATGCCGCGGATTCCACTCGATCAGCACCGCGCCGATGTCGAAGACGATGGTCGGACGTGACGAGGGCATGGCAAGACGCTCCGCTTCGGGCTATGTGGAATCGCTGGTAGCACGCGGGGAGAGCGGAACCCAAGCCATGAAGCTGCATACCTATTTCCGGTCATCGGCCGCCTACCGGGTCCGCATCGCGATGGCGCTGAAGGGCCTCGACTACGACTCGGTGTTCCACCACCTGCGCCGCGGCGAGCAGGCGATCGAACCCTACCGCTCGCTGAACCCGCAGAAGCTGGTGCCGGCGCTGGAGGGCGAGGGGCCGGTGATCACCCAGTCGCTGGCGATCATCGAGTATATCGAGGACACGCATCCCATGCCGCCGCTGCTGCCGCCCGACCCGGCCGGCCGGGCCCGGGTGCGGTCGATCGCGCTGTCGATCGCCTGCGAGATCCACCCGATCAACAACCTGCGGGTGCTGCGCTACCTCAAGACGCCGCTGGGCCATGACGAGGCGGCGATCGAGGCCTGGTACCGGCACTGGGTGGCGGAGGGCTTCGGCGCGCTGGAGACCCAGCTGTCGCGGTCGCCCGACACCGGCGCCTTCTGCCATGGCGGGATGCCGACCATCGCCGATTGCTGCCTGATCCCGCAGCTCTACAACGCCCGCCGCTTCGACTGCGACCTGAACCCGTACCCGACCCTGCTGGGGATCGAGGAGCGGGCGGTGGCGCTGCCGGCCTTCGCCGAGGCGGCGCCGGAACGCCAGGGCGACGCCGAGGCTTGAAGACCATTTGTAAACACGCCGGCGCGGCCGCCTGATGGCGGTGCCTGCGCTTCCGGTGCTCACGGACCAAACGTCCGCTGCGCTCCGGTTCTCGGCACCACCACCAGTCGACTCACGCCAACGCGTTTCCAAACGGTCTTCGAACTTTCAGGGCCGGTAACACCAGGGGGCAGCATGACGACCGAGTCGATCGAGGACAGCAACAGCCCGACCGCCTGGTTCAAGGAGATGACGCCGCCGGAGCGGCGGACCTTTTGGGCCTGCTTCTCCGGCTGGGGCCTGGACGCCATGGATGTCCAGATCTACAGCTTCGTGATCCCGACGCTGCTGGCGCTGTGGGGGCTGACCAATGCCCAGGCCGGGCAGCTCGCCACCGTCACCCTGCTGTGCTCGGCGGTCGGCGGCTGGGCCGCGGGCCTCCTGGCCGACCGCATCGGCCGGGTGCGGACGCTGCAGCTGACCATTCTGTGGTTCTCGGTCTTCACCTTCCTCAGCGGCTTCGCCCAGAGCTACGAGCAGCTGTTCATCGCCCGGGCCCTGATGGGCTTCGGCTTCGGCGGCGAATGGGCGGCCGGCGCCGTGCTGATGGGCGAGGTGATCCGGCCGCAGCACCGCGGCAAGGCGGTCGGGTCGGTGCAGTCCGGCTGGGCCATCGGCTGGGGCGTGGCGGCGATCGCGGCCACCGTGCTGTTCCAGCTGTTCGATCCCACGGTCGCCTGGCGCTACCTGTTCTTCATCGGCATCCTGCCGGCCGGGCTGGTGTTCTTCCTGCGCCGCTTCGTCGACGAGCCGCCGGTGTTCGCCGAGACGCAGCGGCGGATCGCTCAGACCGGCGACCGGCCGGGGCTGCTGGAGATCTTCTCCGGCCCGGTCTTGAAGACCACGATCCTGACCTCGCTCCTGGCCACCGGGGCGCAGGGCGGCTACTACGCCGTCACCACCTGGCTGCCGACCTACCTCAAGACCGAGAAGGGGCTGTCGGTGCTGAACACCGGCGGCTACCTCGCGGTGATCATCGCCGGGTCGTTCACCGGCTATCTCGTCGGCGCCTACCTCGCCGACCGGATCGGCCGGCGGATGCTGTTCTTCGTGTTCTCGCTCTGCGCCATCGCGGTGGTGTTCGCCTACACCAGCCTGGACATCGACAACACCACGATGCTGTTCCTGGGCTTCCCGCTCGGCTTCTTCGGCTCCGGCTACTTCAGCGGCGTCGGCGCCTTTCTGACCGAGCTGTTCCCGACCCGCGTCCGCGGCTCCGGCCAGGGCTTCGCCTATAATTTCGGCCGCGGCGTCGGCGCGCTGTTCCCCAGCTTGGTCGGCACCCTCAGCGCCACCATGCCGCTCGGCCGGGCCATCGGCCTGTTCGCCGTCGCGGCCTATGCCCTGCTCTTCATCGCCGCGCTGGCCCTGCCCGAAACCAAGGGGAAGACCCTGCATGCCGACGGCTGACCCGCTGCCCACCGCCCCGATGTGCCCGGCGCCGAACCCGGCGCCGCGGCCGCCCCGCCGCATCGCGCTGCCGGAAGGGGCTTGCGACACCCACGCCCATGTCATCGGCGGGCCGCCCGGCTATCCGCTGGTCGACAGCCGCAGCTACACCCCGCCCGAGGCGCCGCCGGCGGCCTATCTCGGCATGCTCGATGCCGTCGGCATGGCGCGCGGGGTGCTGGTCCAGGTCAGCGTGCACGGCACCGACAACCGGCTGATGGTCGAGACGCTGGAAGCCAACCGGGGGCGGCTGCGCGGCATCGCCGTGGTCGGCGCCGACGCCTCGGATGCCGAGCTGGTGCGGCTGAAGGCGGCCGGCGTGGTCGGGCTGCGGCTCAACGTGCTGTTCGGCGGGGGGGTCGGCTTCGACCAGCTCGAACGCCTCGGCGACCGCTGCCGCGAGCTCGGCTGGCACCTGCAGTCCCTGCTCGACGCCCGGACGCTGCCGGAGCTGGCGCCGCGGCTGGAGCGGCTGCCGGTGCCCTTCGTCGTCGACCATATGGGCCACATGCCGGTCTCGGCCGGGATCGACCATCCCGGCTTCCAGGCGCTGCTCGGACTGCTGCGCCGGGGCAAGGGCTGGGTCAAGCTGTCCGGCGCCTTCCGCACCTCGGTGGCCGGGCCGCCCTATGCCGACACCATCCCCTTCGCCCGCGCCCTGCTGGCGGCGGCGCCGGACCGCATGGTGTGGGGCAGCGACTGGCCGCATGTCGCCCATGCCGGGCCGATGCCGAATGTCGGCGACCTGCTCGACCTGCTGGCCGACTGGATCCCCGACCCGGCGCAGCGCGACGCCGTCCTGGCCGCCAACCCGGCCCGGCTCTACGGGTTCTGAGGGGGTTGGGTTAGGCAGGAGAACCGACCCCGTCGTCCGCCCGGTCTCCAGCGCGCGATGGGCCTCCGCCGCCTCAGCCAGGGGATAGACGGCGCCGATGACCGGCTTCAGCCCGGCCGCCACCTCCGCTAGCACTTCGGCGGCGGCGCGCGGATAGATCGCCAGGTCCGGCAGGTAGTGGCGCAGCACGCTGGGCCGGGCCAGGGCGATCGACCGCGCCGGGCCGAGTTCGCCGACATCGATCCTGGGCAGGCTGCCGCCGACCTGGCCGACGCTGGCGATCAGGCCGTAGGGGGCCATGGCGTCGAAGGTCCGCAGGAGGGTGTCGCCGCCGATGCCCTCGATCGCCATGTCGGCGCCGCGCCCGCCGGTCGCCGCGCGCACCGCCGCGACGAAGTCGGTCTCGCGGTAGAGGATGGTGTGGTCGACGCCGTGTCCGCGCGCCAGCGCCGCCTTGCGGGCGTCGCCGACGGTCCCGATCACGGTGGCGCCGCGCCGCTTCGCCCATTGCGTCGCGATCAGGCCCAGCCCTCCGGCGGCGGCATGGATCAGCACGATGTCGCCGGGCCTCAGCGGCCGCACCCGCTCGAACAGCATGTGGGCGGTCAGGCCGCGGACCAGCACCGCCGCCGCGGTGTCGAAGCCGACCGAGTCGGGCAGGCGGATGGCGCGGGCGGCGGGCAGGATCCGGCGCTCGGCATAGCCGCCGGCGGGCAGCCCGGCATAGGCGATGCGGTCGCCCTCCCGGAACCCGGTCACATCGGGCCCGACCCGCTCGACCTCGCCGGCGGCCTCGACCCCCAACCCGGCCGGCAGGGCTGGGGCGCCATACAGTCCGGTCCGGTGGTAGATGTCGACGAAGTTGACCCCGGCGAAGCGCTGCCGGACCAGGATCTCGCCCGGCCCCGGCTCGGCCAGGGTCACGGTGTCGAGCACCAACGCCTCCGGGCCGCCGGGGGCGTGGATGCGGATGGCGCGGGTGGTGATCGGGGGCATGGTCGCTCCTGGGCTCCGGGAAGCCCAGCATGCGGCCGTCACATTTCGTTCGGAATTCGGAGAGTCCGCACCGGATCTGTGCAATCCTGCACGGATGGAATGGGGCGATGTCCGATACTTCCTCGCCCTGGCGCGGGCCGGCTCGCTGTCGGCGGCCTCGCGCCGGCTGGGGGTGGAGCACACCACCGTGGCCCGTCGGGTCGACGCGCTCGAGGCCGCGCTCGGCATGCGGCTGTTCGACCGGCTGCCGCGCGGCTGGGTGCTGACCCCGGAGGGCGAGGGGCTGGTCGCGGATGCGGCGCGGCTGGAGGAGGAGGCGCTGGCCTTCGCCCGGCGCGCGGCCGGCGCCTCCGGTGTCGCCGGCGAGGTCCGGGTCTCGGCACCACCGGTGCTGGCCAGCCATTTCCTGGCGCCACGGCTGGGCCCGTTCCTGGCGGCGCATCCCGGCATCGTCCTGACGCTCGCCGGGGAAAAGCGCGCGGCGCTGCTGGGCCAGCGCGAGGCCGACCTGGCGCTGCGCCTGTCCCGCCCGGCCGAGCATGGCGTGGTCGCCCGGCGCGTCGCCACGCTGACCTTCGCCCTCTACGCCGCGCCGGCCTATCTCGACGGAAGGCGGCCCGAGGAGTGGTGCTTCCTCGGCGACGACGAGTCCCTGGGCGAGCTGCCGCAGCAGCGCTGGCTGCTGGCGGTCGCGGGGGCGCGGCCGCTGGTGCTGCGGACCAACGACCTGGCGACGCTGGTCCACGCGGCCCGCGCCGGCATCGGCGTCGCCGCCTTGCCCTGCTTCATCGGCGACGCCGACCCGGGGCTCCGCCACGTCGCAGCGGATCGCGACGGCGCCGCCAGCCGCGAGATCTGGATCGCCAT
Source organism: Inquilinus sp. 2KB_23 (assembly GCF_052115705.1). Lineage (NCBI taxonomy): Bacteria > Pseudomonadati > Pseudomonadota > Alphaproteobacteria > Rhodospirillales > Rhodospirillaceae > Inquilinus > Inquilinus sp. 2KB_23. The sequence goes on from NZ_JBFRHF010000011.1 coordinate 27,860, forward strand.
CCATGAGGATCTGCGGCGATCGCCCCGGCTGCGGCTGGCGATGGACGCGATCGGCGAGATCTTCACCCGCGACCGCTGGTTGCTGGAAGGAATGGCCGGACGTTGAGCGGGCGGAAGCGAACGCACGCGGCGATGCGTGAGCCGGGCGCGGCGAGCCGCTCCGAGGCCGTGGCGCAGGGCCTGCTGAAGGCCTGACGCCACGGCCCCGGCTGGGTTTAGGCTTTTGTCGCCGCCCGCAGCGCCTGGTCGAGGTCGGCGATGATGTCGGCCACCGATTCCAGGCCGATCGACAGGCGGATCACCTCGGGCCCGGCGCCGGCTGCCTTCAGCCCTTCCGGCGTCAGCTGGCGGTGGGTGGTCGAGGCCGGGTGGATGATCAGCGACCGGGCGTCGCCGATATTGGCGAGGTGGCTCAGCAGCTCCACGCCCTCGACCATCTTGACCCCGGCGTCGAAGCCGCCCTTGACCCCGAAGGTGAAGACCGAGCCGGCGCCGCGCGGCAGGTACCGCTTCGCCAGCTCATGGTACTTCGACGATGGCAGCCCGGCGTAGTTCACCCATTCCACCGCCGGGTGGGTCGAGAGGAACTCCGCGACCTTCTGGGCGCTCTCGACGTGCCGGTCCATCCGCAGCGACAGCGTCTCGATGCCGAGCAGGGTGAGGAAGGCGTTCATCGGCTGCTGATTGACGCCGAGGTCGCGCAGGCCGACGGCATGGCCGTAGAAGGTGTAGGCCAGGTCGCCGAAGGTCTCGTGGAAGCGCAGGCCGTGATAGCCCGGCTCCTCGCCCGTCAGCCCCTTGAACTTGTCGGACTGGGCCCAGTTGAAGCGGCCGGAATCGACCACCACGCCGCCGATCGAGGTGCCGTTGCCCGACAGGAACTTGGTGGTGGAATGCACCACGATGTCGGCGCCGTGCTCGATCGGCCGGCACAGATACGGGGTGGCCATGGTGTTGTCGACGATCAGCGGCACGCCGAGGTCATGCGCCACCTTGGCGATCGCCGCGATGTCGCTCACCACGCCGCCGGGGTTGGCCAGGCTTTCGATGAAGATCGCGCGGGTCTTGTCGTTGGCGGCGCGGCGGATGTTCTCCGGGTCGTCGGCATCGACGAAATGGGTGACCCAGCCGAAGGCGCGCTTGAAGCTGTTGCCCAGCTGGTTGATCGACCCGCCATACAGCTTGTTGGCGGCGACGATCTCGGCCCCCGGCTCCATGAACGGGAACAGCGCCAGCAGTTGGGCGCCGTGGCCCGAGGCGGCGGCGATAGCGCCGACCCCGCCTTCGAGCGAGGCGATCCGCTCCTCCAGCACCGACACGGTCGGGTTGGTCAGCCGGCTGTAGATGAAGCCCAGCTTCTGCAGGTTGAACAGCGACGCCGCGTGCTCGGCATCCTCGAAGACGAAGGAGGTGGTCTGGTAGATCGGCGTCTGCCGCGCGCCGGTGGCCGGGTCCGGCCGGGCGCCGGCATGGATGGCCAGCGTGTCGAAGCCGGGGCTGCTGCTGTTCTCGGACATGAGGCTGTTCCTTACCCTTTTTTCTGCATCTTCGACGAAATCACGCGCGACGAGGTGCCCATCCAGCCCAGCTCGCCGTTCAGCCGCGCCCATTCGATCTTGGGGCAGCGGTTCATCACCACCTGGATGCCGGCGGCCTCCGCCTTCGCCGCGGCCGCGTCATTGCGCACGCCGAGCTGCATCCAGATCACCTTCGGCGGGACGGGCAGGGCCAGCGCCTCGTCGACGATCCCGGCCGCCGCCTCGCTGTTGCGGAAGATGTCGACCATGTCGACCGGCACCGGCACATCGCGGAGCCGGGCGTAGACCGTCTCCTTCAGGATGGCCTGGCCGGCCACGCCGGGATTGACCGGGATGACGCGGAAGCCCTTGCCCTGCAGATAGGTCATGGCGAAGTAGCTCGGCCGGTTCCAGTTGGGGCTGGCCCCGACCATGGCGATGGTCTTCACCGTGCGCAGGATGCCGCGGAGATAAGCATCGTCGTAGCGGTCGTGATTCAGGGGGGCGTGATCCACCGGTCAGCGCCCCTGCCAGACGGGTGGGCGCTTCTGCAGGAAGGCGTCGATGCCCTCCTCGGCGTCGCGCGCCAGCATGTTCCGGGTCATGGTCTCGCTCGCATAGTCATAGGCGCTCTGCAGCCCCATCTCGGCCTGGGCGTAGAAGGCTTCCTTGCCGATGGCCAGGGTCAGCGGCGATTTCGCCGCGATCTGGCGGGCCAGGGCCTCGGTCTCGGCCGCCAAGCGGTCGGCCGGCGCCACCCGGTTGATCAGGCCCAGCTCGCAGGCGCGGTCGGCGGTCACGGCGTCGCCGGTCAGCAGCATCTCCATCGCCGGCTTGCGGCCGACGGCGCGGGACAAGGCGACCATCGGCGTGGAGCAGAACAGGCCGATATTCACCCCCGGCGTGGCGAAGCGGGCCTCCGCCGCGGCGACGGCCAGGTCGCAGGTCGCCACCAGCTGGCAGCCGGCGGCGGTCGCCATGCCCTGGACCTGGGCGATCACCGGCTTGGGCAGCCGGGTGATCGCCAGCATCAGGGCGGAGCATTGGGCGAAGGTGCGCTCGTAATGCGCACGGCTGGGGTCGGCGCGCAGCTCCTTCAGGTCGTGGCCGGCGCAGAACACCGGCCCGGCCGCCGCCAGGATCACCACCGTCACCGCGGGGTCCTGGCCGATCGCGTGCAACTCGGCCTCCAGCGCCGCCATCAGCCCCAGCGACAAAGCGTTGCGCGCCACCGGCCGGTTCAGGGTCAGGGTCGCCACGCCGTCGGCATCGCGGCGCAGCAGCGGGGCCTCGGCCAGGGCGGCGGCAGGCAGGGCGGCGGCAGGCAGGGGATGGGCGGACATGGCGGCTTCCTGTGCGATGCGGACGCACTCTACCCCGATGGCCCCTGGATGAAACAGAGACCAAACTGGTCCTTGCGAGGGCCCAAGCATTTCTCCCTACTGGCACAGGAAAAAGCGGGGAGGGCGGCATGGCGCCGGCGATCGAGGCCGAGACGGTGGAGGCGATCATCCGCGACGGCGTGCCGCTGATCGGCGCCTTCGGGGTGACGGTTCGGGCGCTGGGCGACGGCACCGCGACCCTGGTGATGCCGTGCCGCGACGATTTCGTGCGGCCCGGCGGCACCATCACCGGCCCGGCCCTGTTCGGCCTGGCCGATGTCGCGCTCTATGCCGCGGTGCTCAGCCGGATCGGCCGGGTCGAGCTGGCGGTGACGACCTCGATGGCGATCAACTTCCTGCGCCGGCCCGCCTTGGTGCCGGTGATCGCCGAGGCGCGGCTGCTCAAGCTCGGCAGGCGCCTGGCCTATGGCGAGGTGCTGCTGTTCTCGGAGGGCGAGGCGGAGCCGGTGGCGCATGCCACCGGCACCTACTCGATCCCGCCGCGGGGCTGACCGCTACAGCACGAAATCCGCCGCGACCAGGGTGAGCGCGCCGGTCAGGGTGATGGCGAAATCGGCCGCGCCGTCGCCGTCGACATCGCCGGCCACGATGGTGATGCCGCCGGCCACGGTGGCGCGCACCTCGCCGGCGTGATGGCCGAAGGCGGCCGCGCCGATGAAGCTGAAGGCCTGGTCGCCGGCCGCCGTGGTGTCGGCGTCGGCCAGGTGCAGGTCGATGCGGTCGGCCTCGGCATGGCTGAAATCGGCGATGAGGTCGGCATTGGTGCCGACCGCGCTATCGGTGACCGCGACGAGCATGAAGCGGTCGGCCCCCGCGCCGCCCATCATGGCGTCCCTGCCGCCCTGGCCGATCAATTGGTCGGCGCCGGCGGCCCCGACCAGGGTGTCGTTGGCGGCACCCCCGATCAGGATGTCATTGCCCTGGCTGCCATAGACCGCCTCGATCCCGGCCAGAATGTCGCCCTCGGCATTGCCGCCGCGGGTGGTGCCGTGGCCGTCGAGGTAGACGATGACGCCGACGCTGCCCTCGCTGTACATCACCGCGTCGAAGCCGGCGCCGCCGGAGAGCCGGTCGCCGCTGAGGCCCCCGGCACCCCCCGCGCCGCCGCGGAGCACGTCGTTGCCGGCTTCCCCGGCAAGCACGTCGTAGCCGCCGCCGCCCTGGAGGGTGTCGTTGCCGTCGCCGCCGGTGACGGAGTCATTGTCGGCGCCGCCGGTGATGGCGTCGGCGCCCGAGCCGCCGCGATAGTCCATGCTCTCGACGTTGATGACGCTGGTGCCGTCGCTGGCGGGGCCACCGTTCAGGGTGAAGGTGATCCCGACACCGCCGTCGCTGCGGTCGAGGCTCACCGTGTCGAAGCCGGCGCCGCCATCGACGGTGTCGACTCCGGTGCCGGCCTGGAGGCTGTCGTTGCCATCACCGCCGTCGAGGCTGTCATTGCCGGCATCGCCGATGAGAAAGTCGTTGCCAATCGCGCCGTCGAGCTGATCGTCGCCATCGCCGCCATAGTACAGGTCACTCCCCAGGCCGCCGTGAAGGACGTCGTTGCCGGCATCGCCGTAGACGGTCTCGCGTTCGGTGCTGGAGGTCTGAAAGACGTCGTTGCCGCCGCCGCACAGGATGGTGTCGGGCGTGCCGCCGCCTGACTGGATGGCATCGTCGCCGGCGCCACCCTCAATGTGGTTTACGCTGGAGGTGCCGCCGCCGTAGAGGGTGTCATTGCCGTCGCCGCCGTAAATGGTGTTGTAGGTATCCACGCCGCCGGTGATGGTGTCGGCGCCCGAACCGCCACGGTAGGTCATGAGTTCGATGTTGATGGCCTGGGTGCCGTCGCTGCCGGGGCCGCTGTTGAGGGCGAAGGTGACCCCGGCGCTGCTGCCGCTGCGGTCGAGATCGACCGAGTCGAAGCCGTCGCCGCCGTCGATGAAATCAGCTCCGGTGCCGGGATTGAGAATGTCGTCGCCGCCGCCGCCGTAGATCATGTCGTTGCCGGCCAGGCCGTTGATGGTGTCGAAGACGTCGGTCCCGGTCAGGATGTCGTCGCCGGCAGTTCCTGTAATGGTGGCCATGATGGAATCCTCAGTTGGAGTAATCCGCCTGCCTGTGGCGGGGCAGGCCAAGCCCGTCAGGACCCGGTGCCGCCGACGCCGATGAAAATTGCTTGTGAAAACCTGTGACGATGGACCCCGCGCGGCCGGTCTGCCCGGTCGGCGGCCTCCGGGATCAGGATCGAATATGGGCCTGGGAATCTCGGGAGAACCATTGGCCGCCCCACCGTTCCGCGCCGCAAACGGCACCGGCGGCTGATCCACCCTAACAGTGAACGGTGCCGGCGGCATCCCACCCAAATGGGAGATGCCGCCGGCGGGGGCCGGGCGATCGTCTCATCCGGCCCCTGATGGTCAGAGCGTGAAATCCGCGGCGACGAAGGCGATGGTGCCGATGGCGCGGATCTCGAAATCGGCCACCCCGTCGCCATTGACGTCGCCGGAGATCGTGGTGACGCCGCCGGCGCTGGCCGCCCGCAGCTCGCCGGCATGGTGGCCGAAGGCGGCGGCGCCGATGAAGGCGAAGGCCTGGTTGCCGGCCACGGCCGAGTTGGCGTCGATCGCCGCGAGGTCGATGCGGTCGGCCTGGGCGTGGCTGAAATCGGTGATCACGTCGCTGGCGGCGCCGACCGGGCTTTCGCCGATCGCGGTGTAGATGAAGCGGTCGCCCCCGGCGCCCCCGGTCAGCCGGTCGGCCCCGCCGGCACCGTACAAGGTGTTGGCGACGGCGTTGCCGATGAGGGTGTCGCCGCCGCTGCCGCCATAGACGATCTCGATCCCGGTCAGGGTATCGCCCTGGGCGGTGCCGCCGGTTGCGGTGCCGGTGGCGAGATTGACCTGCACCGCGACGGTGTTCTCGTTGTACAGCGCGACGTCGATGCCGGCGCCGCCGTCGAGATGGTCGGCCCCGGCTTCCCCGCGCAGCGTATCGTTGCCGGCCTGGCCCCGGAGCGTGTCATTGCCGGCGCCGCCCTGCAGCGTGTTGGCGCCGGCGTCGCCGCCCAGATTGTCTGCGAAGGACGAGCCGGCCAGGGATTCGATGGCCGAGAGCTGGTCGCCCGTCGCATCGCCGCCCGAGGCGGTGGCGGCGGCCAGGTCGACCGCCACGCCGGCGGCGCTGCCGGCGTAGCTGGCGGTGTCGCTGCCGTCGCCGCCGGACAGGTAGTCCGCGCCGGCGCCCCCGACCAGCGCGTCGTTGCCGGTGCCGCCATAGAGCGTGTCGTTGGCGGCCATGCCGTAGAGGGTGTCGTTGCCGGTATCGCCGGACAGGCTTTCGGCATCGGTCGAGCCGATGATGAGATCGTCGCCATCGCCGCCGCTCACGCTGCCGGCGCCGCCGCCACCGGTCTCCAGCCGGTCGTTGCCGCCGGCGCCATAGAGGTAGTCGGTGCCGAGGCCGCCGCGGAGGATGTCGTCGCCGTCGCCGCCGCTGAGGCTGTCGTTGCCGCCCTGGCCGTAGAGCGTGTCGGCGCCGCCGTAACCGCTGATGGAATCGGCGCCGGTGCCGCCGACAACGACGTCGTTGCCCGAGCCGCCGTAATAGGTCATCAGCTCGATGTTGATGGCGCGGGTGCCGTCGCTGCCGGCGCCGCTGTTGAGGGCGAAGGTAACCCCGAGCGAGGTGTTGCTGCGGTCGATATAAAGCGTGTCGGTGCCGGCGCCGCCGTCGACGAACTCGGCGCCGGTGCCGGGGTTGAGATAGTCGTCGCCGTCACCGCCATAAAGGGTGTCGTTGCCGGTGCCGCCATAGAGCGTGTCGTTGCCGGCCAGGCCCTGGATGGTGTCGTTGTCGGCATCGCCGCCGAGGCTCTCATTGTCGGCCGAGCCGATGATGAGATCGTTGCCGTCGCCGCCGGAGACGCTGCCGACCCCGCCGCCGCCGGTCTCCAGCCGATCATTGCCGCCGGCGCCATAGAGATAGTCGGTGCCGAGGCCGCCGCGGAGGATGTCGTCGCCGTCGCCGCCGCTGAGGCTGTCGTTGCCGTCCTGGCCGTAGAGCGTGTCGTTGCCGCTGTAGCCGGTGATCGAGTCGGCGCCGACACCGCCGACAACGACGTCGTTGCCCGAGCCGCCGTAATAGGTCATCAGCTCGATGTTGATGGCGCGGGTGCCGTCGCTGCCGGCGCCGCTGTTCAGGGCGAAGGTGACCCCGAGCGAGGTGTTGCTGCGGTCGAGATACAGCGTGTCGATGCCGGCGCCGCCATCGACGAACTCGGCCCCGGTGCCGGGATTGAGATAGTCATCGCCGTCACCGCCATAAAGGGTGTCGTTGCCGGTGCCGCCATAGAGCGTGTCGTTGCCGGCCAGGCCCTGGATGGTGTCGTTGTCGGCCTCGCCGCTGAGGCTCTCGTTGTCGGCCGAGCCGATGATGAGATCGTTGCCGTCGCCGCCGGAGACGCTGCCCACCCCGCCGCCGCCGGTCTCCAGCCGGTCGTTGCCGCCGGCGCCATAGAGGTAGTCGGTGCCGAGGCCGCCGCGGAGGATGTCGTCGCCGTCGCCGCCGCTGAGGCTGTCGTTGCCGTCCTGGCCGTAGAGCGTGTCCGCGCCGGCGTAGCCGCTGATGGAATCGGCGCCGACGCCGCCGACGACGACGTCGTTGCCCGAGCCGCCATAATAGGTCATCAGCTCGATGTTGATGGCGCGGGTGCCGTCGCTGCCGGCGCCGCTGTTGAGGGCGAAGGTAACCCCGAGGGACGTGCCGCTGCGGTCGAGATAGAGCGTGTCGATGCCGGCGCCGCCGTCGACGAACTCGGCCCCGGTGCCGGGGTTGAGATAGTCGTCGCCGTCGCCGCCATAGAGCGAGTCGTTGCCCAGGCCGCCATAGAGCGTGTCGTTCCCGGCGAGGCCCTGGATGAAGTCGTTGCCGGCGTCGCCGCTGAGGGATTCGGCGTCGCCCGAGCCGATCACGATATCATCGCCATCGCCGCCGCTGACACTGCCGGCCCCGCCGCCGCCGGTCTCCAGCCGGTCGTTGCCGGCGCCGCCATAGAGGTAGTCGAGGCCGTTGCCGCCGCGGAGGGTGTCGTTGCCGTCGCCCCCGGTCAGGCTGTCATTGCCGTCGCCACCCTCCAGGGTGTCGTTGCCGAGCCCACCATTGAGCGAGTCGTTGCCGGCCAGGCCGGTGATGGTGTCGTCGGTGGTGGTTCCGGTCAGGGTGTCGTCGCCGGGGGTTCCTGGAATGATGGCCATGATGAATCCTCTGCTGCGGTGATCCGAACGCCCTTGGTGGGGCAACAGGGCCGGTCAGGGCCCGAAATCCGAAGCTGCGAGGGGAGCCCGGCCGATCATCGGCCCGGCTCGCCCGTTCGTGCTGCAAACGGCACCCGCGGCTGTCACCAGCCTGCCTGGGAACGGCGTCGGCGGCATCGGCCGAACGGAGGATGCGCGCTGTCCCGGATGCGGATATTTTGATAGGTTTCGGTCCGGACGCGGAGGGTCGGCTCTTCTGACGGGGGGGTGGATGGACCGGGCAGATGCCATTCTCGAGGCCGTGCAGCGGACCTACGACGCCGCGGTGTCGCCGGATGCGTGGCCCAGCGCGCTCGAGGCCATTACCGATACCGCCCGCGGCCTGCGCGGCTTCCTGGTGGTCGAGAACCGGCTGCAGCAGCGGGTGGAGCTGTGCCTGCTGGCGCGGCACGACCCGGTCCATGTCGAGCGCTTCGCCGCCGCAGCCGAGGCCGGGATGCTGCCGTCCTGGATCTCCGGCATCGGCGTCGGGCGGGCGGTGCGCTCCTCGGCGATGCAGACCGACCGCGACTACGCCCGATCGGATTTCTACAACGAGGTGGTGCGGCGGAACGGCTGCTACCACGGCGCGGTGGCGCAGGTGTCGGACACGCCGACCCATCGCGGCGTCCTCTCGCTCTGCCGTGCCCGGGGCTGGGACGACTATGGCGACGAGGATGTCGCGGCGCTGCAGGTGGTGCTGCCCCATCTCACCCGGGCCCTGCAGCTGCGCGAGCGCATCGGCGACGCCGACCTGCGCGCCGCCGATGCGGAGGCGGTGCTCGACCGGCTCGACGCCGGCGTGATCCTGGCCGATGCCGGGGCGCGGCCGATCCGCCTCAACCGCCGCGCGGAAGCGATCATCGCCCAGACCGACGGGCTGTCCTCCGGGCTGGCCGGCCTCGCCGCGGCGCTGCCGGAAGAGACCCGCCGCCTGCAGCATGCCATCGCCTTGGCCGCTGCTGTTGGCGCCGCCGTCGCCGGGCTTGACGCGGCGAGCCGTGTCGCCTCGGCCGGAACCCGGATGCAGGTGTCGCGCCCCTCGGGGCGCTGCCCGCTGCTGGTGACCGTGATCCCGATCCGGGGCGCTGTGGCCGAGGGGCGCCGCCGGCCGGCCCCGCAAGTGGCGATCTTCGTCACCGATCCCGATCGGGTGGACGTCCCGGCCGCGGCGTCGCTGCAGGAGCGGTTCGGCCTGACCGCGGCGGAGGCCGCCTTCGCCGTCGAGATCGGCTGCGGCGACGGGCTGCAGGCGGTGGCCGAGCGCCTGTCGATCGCGCGCAGCACCGCCCGCACCCATCTCGCCCGCATCTTCGACAAGACCGGCACCAGCCGCCAGGCGGAGCTGGTGCGGCTGCTGATGCGCTGCGACCAGCCGATGCTGCGTGACGGGTGAGGCCGCGAGTGACGGGTGTCGCCCGTCACAGCCCGAAATCCGCGGCGCCGAAACCCAGCGCTGCGGCCATGTTCGTGAGAGGTATTATAATACCTTGGCGCTAAGATGCTGGTGTTTCGATGCTTTTTCCGTTGACGTCGGGGAACGCCCCGCGTAAACAGCCGCCTCTCGCCGGTGCCCCTGCCAGGGGTGGCCGGCGGCATCCGTTCCCGACCCCGATCAAGGGCCCGTCATGAAGACATATTCCGCCAAGCCTGCCGAGGTGGAGAAGAAGTGGATCGTGGTCGACGCCGAAGGCGTCGTCCTCGGCCGGCTCGCCAGCATCATCGCGATGCGCCTTCGCGGCAAGCACAAGACCATCTTCACCCCGCATGTCGACACCGGCGACAACGTCATCGTCGTCAATGCCGAGAAGGTTCATCTGACCGGCAACAAGCGCCAGGACAGTGTCTTCTACTGGCACACCGGCTTCCCCGGCGGCATCAAGGGCCGTTCGAAGGGCCAGATCCTCGACAGCGCCCATCCCGAGCGCGTGATCGAGAAGGCCGTGGAGCGCATGATCACCCGCGGTCCGCTCGGCCGCAAGGTCATGGGCAACCTCAAGGTCTATGCCGGCGCATCGCATCCGCACGAGGCTCAGCAGCCCGAAGTGCTGGACGTCGCTGCGATGAATCCGAAGAATAAGAGGTAAGGCCGTGGCCGATCTGCAGTCCCTCTCCGATCTGAAGCCCGCCCTGGACAGCGTCGCGGTCGAAGTCGCTCCGGTCCAGCCGAAGCGCGACGCCCAGGGCCGCTCCTACGGCACCGGCCGCCGCAAGAACGCGGTCGCCCGCGTCTGGATCAAGCCGGGTTCCGGCAAGGTCACCGTCAACGGCCGCGACCAGGAAGTCTATTTCGCCCGCCCGGTGCTGCGCATGCTTCTGCTGCAGCCGTTCGAGGTGTGCGACCGGGTCAAGCAGTTCGACATCATCTGCACCGTCAAGGGCGGTGGCCTCTCCGGCCAGGCCGGCGCGGTCCGTCACGGCCTCAGCCGCGCGCTGGAGCATTACGAGCCGACCCTGCGCCCGACGCTGAAGGCCCATGGCTTCCTGACGCGCGACTCGCGTGTGGTCGAGCGTAAGAAGTACGGCAAGTCCGGCGCCCGCCGCAGCTTCCAGTTCTCGAAGCGCTGATCGTTCAGACCGCTCGCGGGGCAACCCGCGGACGGGACCTTCGGTTCGGCAAGGGGCGCCCTCGGGCGCCCCTTTGTCGTTCCTGGAGGTGCCGTCTCAGAGGCCTCGGGTGCGGCGTGGTGGCGACCAGGGTCGGGACCACCATGGCCGGGTCAGCCGTGGCGGGGGCAACCGGACCTTGCGTCGCCGAGGTGGGGGCCACCAGTGTCGGCATGACCGCCGGCCGGGTCGGCTCGATCGCGAGGAAGCCGGCGAAGCGGCGGCCGTAGTCGCTGATCCGCATGCCGTTGTCGTCGGCCGGGTCATAGGCGCCGCCGGTGGCGATGAAGCGCTCGGTCCCATCCGGGCCGCCCAGATGCATCATGGCGCGCAGCCCGTCCCAGGTGATCGGCACCCCGGCGACGTAGAGGCCGATCTGCCGGTCCAGGCCGCGGCGCTGGATCTCGCTGTCGAGATAGGCAAGGTGCATGCGGAAGGCCGCCTGCTGCGCCGCCGGCGTGTCCAGGAAATCGCCGATGGTCCTGACCTCGGGATAGCCGGGGATGTGGAAGGTGCCGCGCCAGCGGTTGCGGGTGTCGTCCGCTGTCACCGGGGCCCCCGGGTCGTACAGGCCGGCGACCGCCGCCGCGGCCTCGCCCAACTGGAACAGCCCGGCATAGCCGCCCTTGTTCATCTGCAGCGGGTCCCGGCTGCTCTCGGCCGTGGCCAGCAGGGCGGCGAAGACCGGGTCGCTGGCATGCGGCGACCGGATGTCGGGGCCGAGGGGCGGGAAGGACACGGCAAGGCCCGGCGCGGTCGGAACATGCGCCGATGGGGCCGTCAGCAGCAGGCTGCCGGCCAGAATCGCCAACACAGCGTTGCGTCGCGATGGTGTCATCCGATCGCCGCTCTGGTGGATCCGTGGGCCGCACTGTGCCGGCCGGGGCCGTCCGGGGCAAGCCTGCATCGCCAATGCCCGCGCCGCCTCGGCCGAGCTCAGGACCCGATGCAGATTGAGCCGGAACGTCGGCCCGACTCAGCTCACCACCTTGACGAACCGCACCGGCCCGCCCTCGGCGCGGTAGGCGTAAGCGCGGTCGCTGGCCAGGCGCAGGGCGTGGCCGGCGGGAACGGCATGCGTGGCGCCGTCGACCTCCAGCACCAGCACGCCCTCCTGCACCTGGATCAGCTCCATCGTCCCGGCCGGGTCCGGCGAGGCGTCGTAGCGGCCGCCGGTCTCGATCCGCCAGTCCCACAGCTCGGCCTTGCCGCCGGAGGCCAATAGCCGGGCGCTGCCGGCCGGCGACTGCCACACCGTGGCGAAATCCTGCGGCGGGATCACCCGGGCCGCCGCCTCATCGCCGCTGCCGACCAGCGCGCCGAGGCTGATGCCCAGGCCGGCCGCGATCTCCGCCAGCGTGGCGATGCTCGGGTTGGTCTCCGCCTTCTCGATCAGCGCCAGCATGCGCAGCGACACGCCGCTGCGCTCGGCCAGCGCCGCCTGGCTGAAGCCCCGCGCCTGGCGCTCCTGGCGCAGCCGCTGCGCGATCCGGTCCAGCACCTCTCGCGACGATGTCATCGCCGGGCCTCGCTTTCACATCTTGTTGCCGATCAAGATGTAATATATTGCATATGGGATTGCGATCGATTTCCGGGGATGCGGCGATGACCTTCCAGCCTTTCGCGCTCGAGCAGTGGCAGTCGGAGTGGGAACACACGGTCGAGATCAACCTCGCCGACAGCTCGGTGCGCTGCGCCACGCTGCGCGAGGTGCTGGGCGCCGGCGCGGTCGACCGGCTGCTGGACCAGGTGCTGTTCTATCCCCAGGTCAACGGCACCGACGCGCTGCGGACCCGGATCGCCAGCCTCTATGCCGGCGCGCAGGCCGACCAGGTGCTGGTGACCACGGGGGCGTCCGAGGCCAACCAGATCCTGTGCCAGGCCCTGCTGTCGCCGGGCGACGAGATCGTGGTGATGGAGCCGGGCTACCGCCAGGTCTGGGGCATCGCCCGCAACCTCGGCTGCACGGTGAAAAGCTTCCCGCTGCTGCCCGACCAGGGCTGGCGGCCGGATCTCGATGCGCTGGAGGCGGCGGTCGGGCCGCGCACCCGGATGATCGCCATCGTCAACCCGAACAACCCGACCGGCAGCATCCTGACGGTGGAAGAGGCGGCGCGGATCACCGCCATCGCCGCCAAGGCCGGCGCCTGGCTGCATGTCGACGAGGTCTATCGCGGCACCGAACGCCTGACCGATGCGGAGACGCCGAGCTTCTGGGGCGGCTATGAGCGGGTGGTGGTGGTCGGCAGCCTGTCCAAGGCCTATGGCCTGGCCGGCCTGCGCATCGGCTGGCTGGTCGGGCCGAAGGATCTGGTCGAGGATGCGTGGCGCCGGCACGAATACGTCGTCATCGCCGCCGCCGGCCCGTCGATGCTGCTGGCCGAGATGGCGCTGGAGCCGGCCACCCGCGCCCGGCTGGTCGGACGGCAGCGGGAGCTGTCGCGCAGCGGCTGGGCCGGGCTGGAACGCTGGCTGTCGGCCCATGCCGACCTGGTCTCGGCGGTGCCGCCGGCGGCCACGGCGCTTGGCTTCGTGCGCTATCACCTCGACCTGGATTCGGTCGCGGTCGCCGATGTCATCCGGCGCCGGACCTCGGTGCTGGTGGCGCCGGGCGTCTATCTCGGCGCCGAGCACCATCTGCGCATCACTCATGGCTACGAGCACGCCCCGGCGGCGCTGGACCGCATCTCCACCGTGCTGCGGGACCTGAAGACCGGGCGCTGACGCACTCTTCCTTTTCTGTCATTGCCCGGCTTGACAGTTGAGAGAGTGGCTGGGTGAAACGGGACCTCTTCGCCTGCAACCGGCGTCCCGCAGATATCCGCCATGACCGCGATGCCGGTTCGGCGGCGCCCTCACCTATGGTAAGTACTCACACACTTATATCCCTTTCCGAGGGCAGGGCGATGCCGGCAACCGTGTTCATCGATGGCGAGGCTGGAACCACGGGGCTGCAGATCCGCGACCGCCTGGCCAAGCGCGCCGACATCGAGGTCGTCAGCCTGGCCGATTCCGAGCGCAAGGACCCGGCGGCGCGCCGCCGGCTGCTGAACGAGGTCGACGCCGCGATCCTGTGCCTGCCGGACGATGCGGCGCGCGAGGCGGTGGCGATGGTCGAGAACCCCGATGTGCGGGTGATCGACGCCTCGACCGCCTATCGCACCGCCGAGGGCTGGACCTATGGCTTCGCGGAGCTGGCGCCCGGCCAGGCCGAGGCGATCGCCAGGTCGAAGCGCATCTCCAACCCCGGCTGCTATCCGACCGGCGGCATCGCCCTGCTGCGGCCGCTGATCGACCGCGGCCTGGTGCCGGCGTCGCATCCCGTTACCATCAATGCGGTCAGCGGCTACACCGGCGGCGGCAAGAGCCTGATCGCCCGTTACGAGGCCGCCGATGCGCCGGCCGCGGGGAAGGTGCCGTTCTTCCTCTACGGCCTGAAGCTGGCCCACAAGCATGTGCCGGAGCTGAAGCGCTGGGCCGGCCTCGGCCATGCGCCGATCTTCGTGCCGTCGGTCGGGCGCTACGCCCAGGGCATGCTGGTGTCGGTGCCGCTGCCGCTGTGGTCGCTGCCGAAGCGGCCCTCGGCCGCCGATCTGCATGCGGCGCTGGCAGAGCATTACCAGGGCCAGCCCTTTGTCACCGTGGCGCCGCTGGCCGAGGCCGCGGCGGCGGCCGAGCTGGAGCCCGAGGCGCTGAACGGCACCAACGCGCTGCGCCTGTTCGTGTTCGAGAACGCGGCGGAGCAGCAGGCGCTGCTGGTCGCTCAGCTCGACAATCTCGGCAAGGGCGCGTCGGGGGCGGCGGTGCAGAACCTCAACCTGGCGCTGGGGCTGGACCCGACGGCGGGGCTGCTGCCGGCGCGGTCGCAGGCGGCCTGAGGCCGCGGCATGTCCACCGGCGCGATCATCCTGCCCTATCGCGACCGGCTGCCGCGGATCGCGGCCGACGCCTTCATCGCGCCGGGCGCGGTGGTGATCGGCGATGTCGAGATCGGGCCGGGCACCAGCGTCTGGTTCGGCTGCGTCATCCGCGGCGATGTCAGCCCGATCCGCATCGGCGCCCGCACCAACATCCAGGACGGCACGGTGGTGCATGTCGCCACGGCGGACGGCCCGAGCCATATCGGCGACGACGTCACCATCGGCCACATGGCGCTGATCCACGCCTGCACCCTGGCCGACCGCAGCTTCGTCGGCATGAAGGCCTGCGTCATGGACCGGGCGGTGGTGGAAAGCGACGCGATGGTCGCGGCCGGGGCGCTGCTGACCCCCGGCAAGCGTGTGCCGGCCGGCCAGCTCTGGGCCGGCAGCCCGGCGCGCTTCGTGCGGACCCTGACCGACGACGAGCACGAGCATCACCGCAAGCTCTGCGAGGGCTATGTGTCGCTCGGCGTCGAATACCGCGCCAACGTCCTGCTGGACGCCGGGTCGGCGCTTTAGCCTTCGTCGCCGCCTGCGGCCAGGCTGGCCTTGTAGGCCAGCACGCGTTGCCGCAGCTTGCGCGGGCGCGGCATCATCCAGCGCTTGTGCAGCCACAGCCACTGTTCCGGCCGGCCGCGGACCCAGCGTTCGATCGCCTCGTTCATGGCGATGGTCGCGGCCTCGACATCGGCCTTGCGGTCGCCGGTGCGCTCGATCGCCAGCGGCGGCTCGAACACCGCGCGGTAGTTGGCGCCGGCGGTGCGCTCGATCCGCACCGGGATCACGGCGCAGCCGAGATGGTAGGCCATGGCCACGGCGCCGGGCGAGGTCATGGCGTCATGGCCCATGAACGGGACCTTCAGCCCGCCATTGTAGCGCTGGTCGACCATCATCCCCAGCACGCCGCCGGCGCGCAGGATCGACAGCGCCTTCTTGGCGTCCGCCCCCTCCATCCGCTTTTCCAGCATGATGGTGCCGACCGAGCTGCGGATGCGGTGCAGCAGCCAGCCGACCATCGGGTTCTTCGGCGGCTTGGCGATGGCGGTGAAGGGCACGCCGTGGTTGGCGGCGACGGCGGCGCCGACCTCCCAATTGCCGAAATGGCCGATCGCCATCACCACCGGCCGGCCTTCGCCGCGGGCGGCCAGGAAATGCTCGATGCCCTCGACCTGGACCCGCTTGGGGCGCCTGGCCTCGCTGCGGCGCAGCCGGCCGAGATGCGGGAACTCCGCGATCACCCGGCCGAGATTGTCCCACATGCCGCGGATGACGCGCTGGCGGTCGGCGGCCGACAGCTCCGGCATGACCAGGCTGAGATTGGCGTCGGCCCGGCGCGAGGCGCCGATGCGCGGCCCGAAGGTCCGGCCGACCCAGCCGCCCAGGGCCGACGCGCTGCCGATCGGCAGGGCCCGCATCACCCCGTATAGCGCATAGATCGGCATCGCCTGCACCAGGGTCGTGGCATGGCGGCGGCCGTGCTTCCGCAGCTGTTTCCTCAGCCGGTGCATGCGCTTCGACCAACCGGCTCTGGCCGGGTCCGGGGTGTCCATTGTACCGGTGATTTGGCTACCTCGCCATGCACAGGACACCGCCCGCCAAGCGGGTCCCGATGGGGTTCATTCGATCCTACTCGTGGCATGAACCCCTGTCCGTCGCCAGATGTTTCCGACATTCGACAGGAATCCGGTCGGCACGCGGCGCTTGCATCCGGGCCCGCCGATGCCATATCAGCGACCGTCCAGCCCCTGAAAGGAAAGGCAGATGAAGAAGCCCAAGCCCCCGATGGCGGGGCCGAAGCGGCGCGATCCCTTCGCGCTGGTCGCCCGCCGGCTCGGCCACCGGATCGTCCGGTCCGACAAGGTCTACAGCCGCAAGGACAAGCACCGAAGCCCCCGCTCACCCGACGGGGGCTTCGCTGTTTTCGGGGTGACGCAGGTCACGAGCTGCGTCGGACGCGCGGCTTAGGCTATCCTGGTCCGGACCACAGGAGGATGGTGATGGGCCTTCACGACAGCCGCGGCGTTCCGGTCTCGACCACCAGCCGCGCCGCGCTCGACCGCTACGAGATCGCGGCCGACCGGCTGCACAGCTATTTCCGCGACCCGCTGGCCGAGATCGAGGCGGCGCTGGCCGAGGATCCCGGCTTCGTCATGGGCCATTGCCTGCGCGGCACGCTGATGGCGCTGGCGACCGAGAAGGCGGCCGAGGCGCCGCTGCGCCAGAGCGTCGAGGCGGCCGAGGCGCTGCGCACGGACGCCAATGAGCGCGAGCGCGGCCACATCGCGGCGCTGCGGGCCTGGCTCGACGGTGATTTCGCCGGGGCGGTCGACACCTGGGGCCGGGTGGCCGAGGCGCATCCGCGCGACGGGCTGGCGCTGCAGGCGGCGCATATCGGCGACTTCTATCTCGGCCACACCCAATTGCTGCGCGACCGCATCGCCCGGGCGCTGCCGGGCTGGGACGAGTCGGTGCCGGGCTACGGCTATGTCCTCGGCATGCACGCCTTCGGGCTGGAGGAGACCGGCGACTACCGCGCCGCCGAGGCGACCGGCCGCCGCGCCGTGGCGCTGCAGCCGCGCGACCCCTGGGCGATCCACGCCGTCGCCCATGTCATGGAGATGCAGGGCCGCCTGCCGGAGGGCGTCGCCTGGCTGAACGGCCGCAGCGGCGACTGGGCGCCGGACAACATGTTCGCCTTCCACAACTGGTGGCATCTGGCGCTGTACCATCTCGACCTCGGCGACACCGCGACGGTGCTGCGGCTCTATGACGAGGCGATCCGGCCGCTTCCGTCCCCGGTGGCGCTGGAGACGCTGGACGCGACGGCGCTGCTGTGGCGGCTGCATCTGCGCGGCGTGGATGGTGGCGGCCGCTGGGCCGAACTGGCCGACAGCTGGGCGCCGATGGCCGAGGACGGCTACTACGCCTTCAACGACATGCACGCGATGATGGCCTTCGTCGCCACCGGCCGCGGCGCCGATGCCGACCGGCTGCTGGCGGCCCAGGCCCGGCGGGCGGCCCAGGTCCAGGGGGCGGCCGGAGGCACCAATGCGGCGATGACGGCGGAGGTCGGGCTGCCGGTCTGCCGCGCTCTGCGGGCCTTCGGCGCCGGCGACTATGGCACGGCGGTGGAATTGCTGGCCCCGGTGCGGTCGGTGGCGCATCGCTTCGGCGGCAGCCACGCCCAGCGCGACGTGCTGGCCCTGACACTGGTCGAGGCGGCGCTGCGTGGCGGCCAAACCGATCTGGCCCGGACGCTGGCGGCCGAGCGGACCGAGGCCAAGCCCGGCAGCCCGTTCAACTGGCGCCTCACGGCCAGGGCGTTGCGGCTGGCCGGGGATGAGGCGGGGGCCGTCAAGGCGGAGGCTCGGGCCGGCGCTTAGGTGCGTGTTGCCTCTCCCGTTTACGGGAGAGGCAATCAGTCCACCCCTCCTTGAACGGTTTGACCCGGAGCTTGGTCTGGTGCTGCGGCGCCGCCTTGCCCTCGGTGTCGAGGCCGCGGTAGTAGCCCTTCTGCCACTTCGCCTCGTTGGCGTCGGTGCCGGGCACGGGCAGGTCGGCCAGGAAGCTGCTGCGGCCCTGGTGGAAGGCCCAGTAGCGGGCCTCAAGCTCCGGATCGTCGCTCAGCGGCCGCACCTCCGGCTCCACCGCCTCGACCATGTCGCGGGCCAGGGGGAAGAACAGGCAGAACGGCTCTCCGGCCGCGAACTCCACCAGGTGGTTGGGCCGGGTGAAGCGCCAGTTCATGGTGAAGCCGTAGGGCGACCAGTCGGTCTCGACCACGCCGGTCAGGGCGGCGATGCCGTCCTTCGGCGCGTTGGTCGGGCCGGAGACCCAGAGGTTGGCCCCCGGCTCGGTGCGCAGCAGCAGCGGCACATGGAAGGTCAGGATGCCGGAGCCGAAATGCCCCAGCGCCGGGGCCGGGGCGTCGCCGTCGACCTCGACGCGCACCGATCCGGGGGACGTCCCGCCGTCCCACCAGGCGCGGATCGCGGTGGGGCACAGGATCTCCCAACCATGGGCGTTGGCGATGTTCAGCGGCAGGCAGCGATAGGCGAAGCCCTCCGGCGTCGCCGACATCCAGTCGCGGGTGGCCGGGGCCGGGCGGATGACGGGCGGCGCGCCGCCGATGGTGTGGGCGATCAGCTTCATCCTGCGACTCTAGCGACGGCGGCCGTCCGCGACGACCCTGTTGGTGGCCGCGCATGGGTCCGATTAAGATCCTAGCCTACTCGCTCCGGAGGTCTCATGCGCCCGCTTCTCGCTGCCGCCCTGCTGATCGCCCTGCCCATCGCCGCCGCCCGGGCCGAGCCCGCGGACCGGCTCGCCGCCGTGACCCAGGCCGGGGTGCTGAAAATCTGCACCACCGGCGACTACAAGCCCTTCACCTATCTCGATCCGGCCAAGAACGCGTTCGAGGGCATCGACATCGACATGGCCAAGGATCTCGCCGCCGCGATCGGGGTGAAGGCCGAATTCGTCAAGACCAGCTGGAAGACGATGATGGCCGACTTCACCGGCGGCGCCTGCGACGTCGCCATGGGCGGCATCAGCATCACCCTGCCGCGGCAGAAGCAGGCCTTCTTCAGCGTTCCGGTCATGGTCGACGGCAAGACCCCGATCACCCGCTGCGAGAATGTCGACAAGTTCGAGACCATCACCCAGATCGACCGGCCCGACGTCACGCTGGTGGTCAATCCCGGCGGCACCAATGAGAGCTTCGCGCGCGAGACGATGAAGGCGGCGAAGATCGATCTCTTCCCCGACAACACCAAGATCTTCGACGAGATCCTGGCCGGCCGCGCCGACCTGATGATCACCGATGCCAGCGAAACCCGGCTGCAGCAGAAGCTGCGGCCCGGCCTGTGCGCGGTGCATCCGGACCAGCCCTTCACCTTCGCCGAGAAGGCCTATCTGCTGCCGCAGGGCGACGAGGTGTTCAAGGCCTTCGTCGACCAGTGGCTGCACCTGCGCCTGCACGACGGCGGGTACCGCAAGATCAGCGCCGCCTGGCTGGGCTGAGGCGAGAGACCCCCTCCCATTGCCGCCGAGATTCACCATATGTGGCGGGCCATGAAAACAGAACGCGACCGGAAAGAGTGATGAGCACCTTCTTCAGCCGATCGGGCAGGATCTTCGCGACCCTCGCCCTCGGGCTGGGTGTCATGCTGGTCGCCGTCGACCATGCCGATGCGCGGCGCATATCTCCTGGTGGGGGCTTCGGCAGCCGCGGCGAGCGGACGTACCAGTCCCCGCCCGCCACCCCCACCGCACCCGGCACGGCGGCGCCGATCGATCGGTCCATGACGCCGCGCAGCCAGGCGGCCCAGCCGGCTCAGGCCCAGCCGGCGCCCGGCATGCAGGACCCTGCGCGCGGCAGGTTCGGTGGCTTCGGCGGCATCTTCGGCGGCCTGATGCTGGGTGGTCTCGTCGGCATGCTGCTCGGCAACGGCATCGGCGCCGCCGCCGGCCTGGTCGGGCTGGTTCTGCAGATCGGCCTCGTCGTCCTTGCGGTGATGGCGTTCAGGCGCTTCTTCGGGCGTGGGGCCGCCTATGCCGGTGCGGCAGCGCCTTCCATGCAGCGCCAGGCGTCCGGCGGCCTCGCTGCGGGGCTGGCGAATTTCAGGTCTGCGCCGCAGCCAGGGGCGTCGACGCCCCGGTCATCGGGAGACGAGATCGGCATCGGTCGTTCGGACCTCGACGCCTTCGAGCGGCTGCTCGGCGAGATCCAGGCCGCCTATGGCGCCGAGGATTTCGCGCGCCTGCGCGCTCGCACCACGCCGGAGGTCATGTCCTTTTTCGCCGAGGAACTGGGCCAGAACGCGACCCAGGGCGTGAAGAACGAGGTTTCGGACGTTCGCCTGCTGCAGGGTGACCTGGCGGAGTCGTGGCGCGAGGGCGACACCGACTACGCGACCGTCGCCATGCGGTATTCGAGCGTCGATGCCACGCGCGACCGGGAGACCGGCCGGATCGTCGAGGGCGACGCGGAGAAGCCGACCGAGACCGCCGAGATCTGGACCTTCGCCCGCCGGAATCGCGCCGATTGGAAGCTCTCGGCGGTTCAGGCGGCCGCCTGAGGCGACCGGGGCCTGCTCCAGAGCTGGCCCCGCCGCTTACATCCGGCGCAGGGCGATGCCGTCGACCGAATGGTCGGCCGCCTTGTGCAGCACCAGCCGGGCGCGCTGGCGGGTGGGCAGGATGTTCTCGCGCAGGTTGACCCGGTTGATCTCGTCCCAGATGCCGCGGGCGACGCGGCGGGCCTCGGTCTCCGGCAGGTCGCGGTGGTGGTGGAAGTAGGAGGTGGGCTGCTGGAACGCGGTGCGCTGCAGCAGCAGCCGGCGCTCGACGAACCAGCCGGCGATGTCCTCCTCATCGGCGTCGACATAGACCGAGAAGTCGAAGAAGTCCGAGGTCACGACCGACGCGCCGGACGGGGCCTGCAGCACGTTCAGCCCTTCGAAGATCAGGATGTCCGGGCGCCGCACCACCTGCTTCTCGCCCGGCACGATGTCGTAGGCCAGATGGGAATAGACCGGCGCCTCGACCTCGGGCCGGCCGGCCTTCACCGCCGAGAGGAAGCCGATCATCCGGCGCAGGTCGTAGCTTTCCGGGAAGCCCTTGCGCCGCATCAGCCCGCGCTCCTCCAGCTCCTTGCCGGGCAGCAGGAAGCCGTCGGTGGTCACCAGCTCGACCCGGGGATGGTCGGGCCAGCGCGACAGCAGCAGGCGCAGCAGCCGGGCGAAGCTGCTCTTGCCCACGGCGACGCTGCCGGCGACGCCGATGATGTAGGGCGGCGGCGCGCCGGGCCGGCCGAGGAACGCATCCTCCACCCCGCCCAGCGCCCGGGCGGCGGCGACATGCAGGTTCAGCAGGCGCGACAGCGGCAGGTGGATCTCGGTGACGTCGGCCAGCGACACCGGGTCGTTCAGCCCGCGCAGCTCGGCCAGCTCGGCATCCGACAGCGCCAGCGGCGTCGCCGCCCGCAGCGCCGCCCATTCGGCCCGGGTGAAGCGGTCATAGGCGGCGGGCCGGGCCGCGAACAGGTCGGGCACGCGCGACGACCGATTGGGGGAGACCCGAGGGGAGGGGGCTGCTGGCGGATTCGACATCGGGCACTCGCCGTGGACAGGCCGGCAGGGTCCGACGATCCGGCCCCTGAGGGCAAGGCCGATGGAACCCCGGGGCCCACCCGTGGCTTTCTACGGCAGGCATGCGCAGCGGAGGCAGGCGATGGCGGGTCGCAGTTTCTGGTCCGGCTACCTCAAGCTCACCTTGGTCACCTGCCCGGTGCAGATGACCCCGGCGGTGACCCAGGCCGAGCGGGTGCGGTTCCACACCCTGAATGCGGCGACCGGCAACCGCGTGGTCAGCCGCTATGTCGACGGCGTGTCCGGCAAGGCGGTGGCGGAGGCCGACCAGATCCGCGGCTATCCCGTCGGCGAGGACGAGTTCGTGATGCTGGAGGATGACGAGCTCGACGCCGTCGCCCTCGAGACCACCCGGACCATCGACATCGAGACCTTCGTGCCGCGCGATTCGGTCGGTCTGCTGTGGCGCGACCGGCCGCACTACCTGGCGCCGAGCGAGCCGGTCGGCGAGGAGGCCTTCAGCGTCATCCGCGAGGCCATGGTCGCGACCAGGACCGTGGGCCTGTCCAAGCTGGTGCTGTACCGCCGCGAGCGGCCGATCATGATCGAGCCGCGCGGCCTGGGCATGGTGGTGTGGACCCTGCGCCAGGCCGACGAGGTGCGCGACGAGGACACCTATTTCCGCGGCATCAAGCCGGTCGCGCCGTCGAAGGAAGCGATGACCCTGGCCCTGTCGGTGATCAAGGAGCGGCAGACCGACTGGAGCGAGGAGCTGCTGGGCGACCGGGTGCAGGCGTCGCTGAAGAAGATCATCGCGCGCAAGAAGAAGGGCCAGAAGGTGGTCGCATCGAAGCCGGCGCCGGCCGAGACGGGCAAGGTGATCGACCTGATGGCGGCGTTGCGGAAGAGTTTGGAGGCGGACAAGAAGAAGCGGTGAGGGGGCGTCGCCTCTCCCGAGGGGCGCACCCCAACCCCGTCATTGCGAGCGCAGCGAAGCAATCCATGCCAGGCGGTGCCATGGATTGCTTCGTCGGCTTCGCCTCCTCGCAATGACGGAGGGGGGCGCTCTACCGACTACCCGGTCTTTCGCTTGGGCGAGACCGTCTTCCGCTTCGTCTTGCCGGCCGCCTTGGCTTTGGCCGCCTTCACCCCCGCGCTCTCGCGCAAAGCCGCCATCAGGTCGATGACCTGGCCGCGCTTCGGGGCCGGCGGGCGCTTGATGGTCTCGCCGCGCTGCTTCGCCCTGATCAGCTCGGTCAGCGCCGCCTCGTAGCGGTCCTCGAACTTCTCCGGCTCGAACTTGCCCTTCTTCTTGCCGATGATGTGCTCGGCCAGCTCCAGCATCTCGCCGCCGATCTTCAGCTTCGGGATGTCGGCGAAGGCGTCGGCCTCGTCGCGCATCTCGTATTCGAAGTGCAGCAGGTTGGCCAGGAAGCCGGGGCCCTCGGGGCACAGCAGCACCACCCGGTCGCGCCGGAACAGCACGGTGCGGGCGATGCCGACCACGCCGGCCTTCTCGGTGGCGGCGCGGATGACGCCGAACGCCTCCTCCGCCACCTTGTCGGTGGGTGCGAGGTAGTAGGGCCGGTCGATCGCCAGCCGGTCGACCTGGGCACGCGGCACGAAGGCCTCGATCTCGATGGTCTTGGTGCTGTCGGGGATCGCGGCCTCGATCTCCTCCTCGGTCAGGACGACATACTGGTCGTTGTCCAGCGCGTAGCCCTTGACCTGCTGGTCGCGCTCGACCGGCTTGCCGGTCTCGTCGTCGACGAACAGGCGCCGCAGCCGGTTGCCGGTGCGGCGGTTGACCATGTTGAGATGGATCTCGTCGCCGTCGCTGACGGCCGAATACAGGGCGACCGGGCAGGACAGGAAGCCCAGCTTCAACGTGCCCTTCCAGTTCGCGCGCGGCGCCATGGCGTCACCCCGGGATCGACCAGCCTCTTCCCGCAACGGCCGAAGCGACTTTATCGTTCCCGCGCGGGGCGCAGCCGCCGGAACGTTCACCGGCCCGGCGTCGTTGTCCCGGCAGGGAATGCGGAGGCGCCGGTGGCCAAGAGCAGCCTGTCGACCTACAGGACCAAGCGCGACTTCACCAAGACCGCGGAGCCGAGCGGCGCCGACGCCGTGGCCCCGTCCGAACACGGGCGCTTCGTCATCCAGAAGCATGCGGCGACGCGGCTGCACTACGACCTCAGGCTCGAGCTCGACGGCGTGTTCAAATCCTGGGCGGTGACCAAGGGGCCGTCGCTCGACCCGCATGACAAGCGCCTGGCGGTCGAGGTCGAGGACCATCCGCTCGACTATGGCGACTTCGAGGGCACCATCCCCAAGGGCCAGTATGGCGGCGGCACCGTCCAGCTGTGGGACCGCGGCACCTGGGAGCCGGAGGGCAAGCTGTCGCCGCAGCGGGCGCTGGCCAAGGGCGACCTGAAGTTCACCCTGCATGGCAAGCGCTTGCACGGCAGCTGGGTGCTGGTGCGGATGAAGCGCGACCGCACCGGCGGCCAGCGCACCAACTGGCTGCTGATCAAGCATCGCGACGAGCATGCGGTCGAAGGCGACGGCGACGCGGTGCTGGCCGAGGACCGCTCGGTCGCCTCCGGCCGCGCCATGGCCGACATCGCCGCCGGGCGGGGACGCGGGCCGAAGCCGTTCATGCTGGCCGGCAAGGCCGCCGCCAAGGCCGATGCGGTGTGGGAGTCGACGCCGGAATCGGGGGCGGCGAAATCCGGCACGGCGAAGCCCAAGGCCACCCGCGCCCGCAAGGCGCCGGCCGCGGACATGCCCGATTTCATCCCGCCGCAGCTGGCCCAGTCGGTCGACCGGCCGCCGACCGGCGGCGGCTGGGCGCATGAGATCAAGTTCGACGGCTACCGGACGCAGCTGCGGATCGAGGACGGCACCGCCACGCTGAAGACCCGCAAGGGGCTGGACTGGACCCAGAAGTTCGGCGCCATCGCCGCGGCGGCGAAGGGCTGGCCGGACGCCATCATCGACGGCGAGGTGGTGGCGCTGGACGAGAACGGCCATCCGGATTTCGCTGCGCTGCAGGTGGCGCTGTCGGAGGGCAAGACCGAGGATCTGGTCTTCTTCGCCTTCGACCTGCTGTTCGAGGGCGGCCGCGACTGGCGGGCCGATCCGCTGTCGGCGCGCAAGGGCCGGCTGCAGGAGCTGCTGGCGGGGCAGGGGGCCGACGCCACTTCCGCCATCCGCTATGTCGAGCATTTCGAGGAGGCCGGCGACGCGGTGCTGCGCTCGGCCTGCCGGCTGTCGCTCGAAGGCATCATCTCGAAGCGCCTCGACGCCGCCTACCAATCCGGCCGCACCGACCGCTGGACCAAGGCCAAGTGCCGCGGCGGGCACGAGGTGGTGATCGGCGGCTGGTCGACCACCGGCAACCGCTTCCGCTCGCTGCTGGTCGGGGTCCATCGCGGCGGCCATCTCGTCCATATCGGCCGGGTCGGCACCGGCTATGGCGCCGCCAAGGTCGCCCGGCTGCTGCCGAAGCTGCAGGCGGTGGAGGCCGAAACCTCGCCCTTCACCGGCCCTGGCGCGCCCCGCGGCGACAAGACCATCCATTGGGTGAAGCCCGAGCTGGTGGCCGAGATCGAATTCGCCGGCTGGACCGGGTCGGGCATGGTCCGCCAAGCCGCGTTCAAGGGCCTGCGCGAGGACAAGCCGGCGGCGGAGGTCGAGGCCGACGCCCCGGCGCCGCGGACGGAGCTGGCGGAGCCGGTGCCGGCCAAATCCGCCGCTCCGGCGCGCGGCCGCGCCACCAGCGGCGGCAAGCCGGTGGTGATGGGCGTCGCCCTGTCCCATGCCGACAAGGCGCTGTGGCCGGATGCCGGCGACCGCAAGCCGGTGACCAAGCAGGATCTGGCGCTGTATCTGGAGGCGGTCGGGCCCTGGATGCTGCCGCACATCCAGGGCCGTCCGTGCTCGATCCTGCGGGCGCCGGACGGGATCGGCGGCCAGATCTTCTTCCAGCGCCACGCCATGCCCGGCACCTCCAGCCTGATCTCGCTGGTCAAGGTGGCGGGCGACCGCAAGCCCTATCTGCAGATCGACCGCATCGAGGGGCTGGCCGCGGTGGCGCAGTCGGGCGGGCTGGAGCTGCACCCCTGGAACAATTGGCCGGGCGAACCCGACCGGCCCGGCCGGCTGGTGTTCGACCTGGATCCGGGCCCCGGGGTCGAGTTCGCCGCGGTGGTCGAGGCCGCGCGCGAGATGAAGGACCGGCTGGAGGCGTTGGGCCTGGTCCCGTTCTGCAAGACCACCGGCGGCAAGGGGCTGCATGTGGTGACGCCGCTGGCCAAGGCACGCAGCGTCGACTGGCCGGCGGCAAAGGCCTTCGCCCGCGAGGTCTGCCGCCGCATGGCCGAGGACCAGCCGGACCGCTATCTCGTCACCATGGCCAAGGCCAAGCGCGAGGGCCGCATCTTCCTCGACTATCTCCGCAACGACCGGATGTCGACCTCGGTGGCGCCGTTGTCGCCGCGGGCCAGGCCCGGCGCCACGGTGTCGATGCCCCTGACCTGGGACCAGGTGCGCCACGACCTGGACCCCAAGCGCTACACCCTCCGCACCGTGCCGGCGCTGCTGGCCAAGAGCAAGGCGTGGGACGGCTACGACGCCGCCGCCCGCCCGCTGGACGGCGCGATCAAGCGCCTGGAGGGAAAGAAGGCGGCCTGAGGGGGTGGCACGGCCTCACCATCCCCACCGTCGTCATTGCGAGCGCAGCGAAGCAATCCATGGCGCCGCCTGGCATGGATTGCTTCGTCGGCTGCGCCTCCTCGCAATGACGAAAGAGGGGAAGGCCTCGAAAAATCCGCCCTTTACCCCGTCTCCGGCCCTGCGCGTCGCTGTCCGGCATAGGGTGACCCCGGCGGCTTGTCCCGGGCCTCGGCCTCCGCCCAGTCCTCCTCCGCCCAGGGGCTCCAGTCGGGTTCGATGCCCAGCTGCCGGCACAGCCGGGCCGCGGCCTCGCCCAGCGGGCGGTCCAGCACATCAGGGTCCAGCACCGGATCGATCTCCGGGAGCATGTGTTTGCAGGTCGGGACAGTGCGTCGCCGATCCCTCTTGCGCATCGCCGGGCGCCGCGTTAAACCCGATCCCGCATCCAGAGCTGGGCTGACGCCCACGCCAACCTGCCTCCCGGGCAAGGTGGTGGCTCCTCGCAAGAGGGGCGATGCGGCCAGACCGGCAAACAAACGGGTCGAAAGCCGCGCGTCAGCCCTCCTCGCAACCGCGATGGAGGGTTTTTAAATGTCCGAGATCAGCCCCGCCGAGATCCCGCTCGCCGGCCCCGAAGACACCGTCGAACGGCTCGACGAGCGCCCCTGTCCCGGCCGCCACGACCCCGACCGGCGCGAGATCCTCTACGGCGTGGTCCATCGCGGCGCCGGGCTGTGGACCCATCTCTACCGCGTCGTCATCGCCCGCGCCGCGGTGCGCCCGGAAATCCATCTCGACCGCGTGCTGCCGGGCGACCGCCTGGGCGACCTGCGGCGGGCCTATGGTGTGGCGGCGGAGCTGGCGGCGTAAGCCGTCGCGGATCGCGACGGCCTTTCAGGCCGCCCGGACGTAGCGGCCGGGGGCGTCTTCGATCGGGGTCAGTTTGCCGTCGCCGGGCTGGCGGGCCGGGACCTGGCCGCCGGCGTGGCGGGCCACCCATTTCTGCCATTCCGGCCACCACGACCCCTCCACCGCCGTGGCCGCCTTCAGCCAGGCCTCGGGGCTCTTCGGCGTGCGGGTGTTGACCCAATGGCTGTACTTCTTCGCCGCCGGCGGGTTGACCACCCCGGCGATGTGGCCGGAGGCGCTGAGGCAGAACCGCACCGGCCCGCCGAACAGCTGGGTCGCGGCATAGGTCGAGGCCCAGGGCGCGATGTGGTCCTCGCGCGTCGACAGCATGAAGGTCGGGGTCTTGATGGTGCCGAGGTCGATCGGCACCCCGGCCAGGCTGATCCCGCCCGGCTGCGCCAGCCGGTTCTCCTGGTACATGTTGCGCAGGTAGAAGCTGTGCATCGCCGCCGGCATGCGGGTGGTGTCGCTGTTCCAGTACAGGAGGTCGAAGGGGAAGGGGTCCTTGCCCAGGAGGTAGTTGTTGACCACGAAGGACCAGATCAGGTCGTTGGCGCGCAGCAGGTTGAAGGTCGACGCCATCGCCCCGCCCTCGAGATAGCCCTTGCCGGCCATCCGCGCCTCGATCGCCTGCAGCTGCTCCTCGTCGACGAAGATGCCGAGCTCCCCGGGATCGGTGAAGTCGGTCAGGGTGGTCAGGTAGGTGGCGCTCTTGATGCGGTCGTCGCCCTTGGCCGTCATCCAGGCCAGGGTGCTGGCCAAGAGCGTGCCGCCCAGGCAGTAGCCGACGGCGTTGACCTCGCGCTCGCCGGTCGCCTGCTCGATCGCGCCCAGCGCCGCCAGCGGCCCCTCCAGCATGTAGTCGGCGAAGCTCTTGCCCGCCAGCCGGCCGTCGGGGTTGACCCAGGAGATCACGAAGACGGTGTGGCCCTGCTCGACCGCCCAGCGGATCAGGCTGTTCTGCGGCTTGAGGTCCAGGATGTAGAATTTGTTGATCCAGGGGGGGATCACCAGCAGCGGCCGCCGCGCCACCGTCTCGGTGGCCGGGTGGTACTGGATCAGCTGCATCAGCTCGGTCTCGAACACCACCTTGCCCGGGGTCAGGGCGATGTTGCGGCCGATCTCGAAGGCGTCGCGGTCGGTCATGCTGATCGCCAGCTCGCCGCGGCCGCGCTCCAGGTCGGCCAGCATGTTCTCCAGCCCCTTGACCAGGTTCTCGCCGCGCGACTCCAGGGTGCTGCGCAGCACCTCGGGGTTGGTGGCGACGAAGTTCGAGGGCGCCATCGCGTCGATGAACTGGCGGGTGTAGAAATCGACCTTCTTGGCGGTCTTGGCGTCCAGCCCCTCGACCTCGCGCACCGACCCCTGCAGCCAGCGCGCGGTCAGCAGGTAGGACTGCTTGATGAAGTCGAACACCGCGACCTCGTTCCAGGCCGGGTCCTTGAAGCGCTTGTCGCCCTTCTCCGCCGTCACCAGCGGCTCGGCCTCCTGGCCCATCAGGCGCTGGGTGGTGCGGCTCCACAGCGTGGCGTAGTCCTGCCACAGCGACATCTGGGTCTGCAGCAACCGGGTCGGGTCGCTCATCATCCGCTTGGTCATCGCCAGGAAGGCCGAGCCGATGTTCAGCGGGTCGATCTCCGGCGTCTCGCCGTGGCGCTGCTTCTCCAGGAAGGCCGTGACCAGGCGCGAACTGCGGTCGGCGATCTCCATCATGCGGCGGCCGAGTTCGGCCGGATCGGCGGTGGGGGCTTGCGCTGCGGCCGGGCCGGGCTTGGCCGGGTCGGAGCCGGCGCGGACGCGTTCGGTCATGGACGGCGGTCTCCCCTGCGGATCTGCGGCGCTGCCCGATGCGACCGTTTCAACGGGTCGAACGCCGCTTATCCGCCACTTTGCACGGCCATCCTCTTTCCAGTCCACCCTTTCAACGAAGTGTGCTAGGCACGTGCCCATGCGTCGCACCGTCCCTCTCTCGATCGTCTCCGCCCGCCCCCGGCTTCCGGCCCGGGGCGTCGTCGCCGCCACTGTCCTCGGCCTCGCTCTGGCAGGCTGCGGCGGTCGCCTGTTCGACGGCACGCCCTATGCGGGCGATGTGCAATCCTCCGTCCCGAAGGCCGAGACCGCCGAGGTCACGCCGCTCGGACCAGCCGAGGCACCGCCGGTGCCCAGCGTCGGCGGGCCGCTCGGGACCGAGCAGACGGCGAACACCAAGACCTATCAGGTGCCGCTGCTGGCCCAGACCGACGCCGACCGCGCGGCGATGCAGCAGGCCCAGGCGCAGCAGCGGGCAGGGCAGCAGGCCCAGCAGCAGCAGCGCCAGGCGCAGCTGAACGCCCAGCGCCAGGCCGCCTTCGAGGCCCAGCAGCGCCAGGCCGCGGCGCAGCAGCAGGCCCAGCAGCAGCCGGCCCAGCAGCCCACCGGCACCGTGGCGCCCCTGACCTTCGGCCAGCGCCGCGCCACCGCCGCCCCGTCGGCGATGGAGGCGATGCCGCGCCCGGCCTCGCCGCAGACCTATCCCAATCTCGGCAGCGTGCCCGAGAAGCCCGAGAACCTGCCGACGCCGGAAGAGCGGGCGGCGGTGCGCAACCAGCTCGAGGCCGACCGTGCCGCCTCCGGCGCGCCGGGTGCCTTGAGCTTCGGCAACAAGGCGGCGGGCACCGCCCCGGCCCCGGCGGAATCGAAGCCGGCCTTCAGCTTCAACAACCGGGTGGTCGGCACGGTCAAGTTCGACAGCGGCAGCACGACCATGCCGGCCGCCGGCAACAGCACCGTCGAGACCGTCGCCAAGACGGCGCAGAGCCCGAAGCTGCGCGTCGTCGGCTACGGCGCGGGTGACGGCGCGGCCCAGGCCAAGGCGCGGGCCGAAGCGGTGGCCGCGGCCCTGCGCGCCGCCGGCGTCGACCCGGCCCGCATCGTCACCGGCGGTTCGGCCGACACCCGGGCGAACATCACCGACGAGCAGGCCGCCCGCGTCGAAATCTACCTCGCCAACTAAGCCACGCACCGGACGCCCCGACATGGGCGTCGGGGGGATACGTCGATGACCGACCAGGACTTCCACCGAATCAAGCGCCTGCCGCCCTATGTGTTCGCCGAGGTGAACGCGATGAAGGCGGCGGCGCGAGCTCGGGGCGAAGACATCATCGACCTCGGCATGGGCAACCCGGACGGGCCGCCGCCGAAGCATGTCATCGAGAAGCTGGCCGAGGCGGCGCAGAACCCGCGCAGCCACGGCTATTCGACCTCGCGCGGCATTCCTGGGCTGCGCCGCGCCCAGGCCGCCTACTACCAGCGCCGCTTCGGCGTCGACCTCGACCCCGAGAGCGAGATCGTCGTCACCATCGGGTCGAAGGAAGGGCTGGCCAACCTGGCCCAGGCCATCACCAGCCCGGGCGACATCATCCTGGTGCCGAACCCCAGCTACCCGATCCACATGTTCGGCTTCATCATCGCCGGCGCCTCGGTGCGGTCGCTGCCGCCGATCGCGCCCGGGGGCAGCTTCCTCGAGGTGCTGGAGCGTGCGGTGCGGCACAGCGTGCCGAAGCCGACCGCGCTGGTGCTGAACTACCCGTCGAACCCGACCGCCGAGGTGGTCGACCTCGACTTCTACCGGCCGATCGTCGAGTTCTGCCGCCAGCACGGCATCTGGATCCTGTCTGACCTGGCCTATGCCGAGATCTATTTCGACACCGCGCCGCCGCCCTCGATCCTGGCGATCCCCGAGGCGCGCGACATCGCGGTCGAGTTCACGTCGCTGAGCAAGACGTACTCGATGGCCGGCTGGCGCATCGGCTTCGCCGCCGGCAACAAGCGCCTGATCGCCGCCCTGGCGCGGGTGAAGTCCTATGTCGACTACGGCGCCTTCACCCCGTTGCAGGTGGCGGCGACGGCGGCGATCAACGGGCCGCAGGATTTCGTCGACGAAATGCGGGCGCGCTACCGCCTGCGCCGCGACACCCTGGTCGACGGCCTGCGCGCCGCCGGCTGGGCGGTGGAGAAGCCCGAGGCCAGCATGTTCGTCTGGGCGCAGATTCCGGAGCCCTTCGCCAAGATCGGCTCGCTCGCCTTCTCCAAGCTGCTGCTGGAGGAGGCCGGGGTCGCGGTCGCGCCGGGCGTCGGCTTCGGCGAATACGGCGACGGCCATGTCCGCATCGCCCTGGTCGAGAACCACCAGCGCATCCGGCAGGCCTGCAAGAACATCAAGACCTTCCTCAGCCGGCGCCGCAACGACCCGGAGCCGGCCAGCCTGAAGCCCGGCCTTAAGGCGGTGTCGTGACCCCCGTGCTTCGCATCGGCATCGCCGGCCTCGGCACGGTCGGCGGCGGCGTGCTGCGCCTGCTGCAGGCCAATGCGGACCTGCTGGCCCAGCGCAGCGGCCGGCGCATCGTCGTCGCAGCGGTCTCGGCCCGCGACCGCCACCGCGACCGCGGCATCCCGCTCGACGGGGTGCGCTGGTACGACGACGCGGTGGCCCTGGCCGCCGATCCCGAAATCGATGTGGTGGTCGAGCTGATCGGCGGGGCCGACGGCGTCGCCCGGACGGTGTGCGAGACCGCGATCGCCCATGGCAAGTCGGTGGTCACCGCCAACAAGGCGCTGCTGGCCCTGCGCGGCCCGGCGCTGGCCGCCCAGGCCGAGGAGGCCGGCGTCGGCCTGGCCTTCGAGGCGGCGGTGGCCGGCGGCATCCCGGCGATCAAGGGGCTGCGCGAGGGCCTGGCCGCCAACCGCATCGACGGCGTCTTCGGCATCCTCAACGGCACCTGCAACTACATCCTGACCGAGATGCGGACGACCGGCCGGGAGTTCGCGGAGGTCCTGGCCGAGGCGCAGAAGCTGGGCTACGCCGAGGCCGACCCCAGCTTCGACGTCGACGGCGTCGACGCGGCGCACAAGCTGGCGGTGCTGGCGGCCCTGGCCTTCAACGCCCGGGTCGAGTTCGACGACCTGCACATCGAGGGCATCCGCCACGTCTCGGCGCTCGACATCGCCTATGCCGAGGAGCTGGGCTACCGCATCAAGCTGCTCGGCATTGCCCGGCGCACGACCGAGGGGCTGTCGCTGCGGGTGCATCCCTGCATGGTGGCCGCGGCCTCGCCGATCGCCCATGTCGAGGGCGTGTTCAACGCCGTGGTGGCGCAGGGCGACTTCGTCGGCCAGGTGATGATGACCGGCCGCGGCGCCGGCGCCGGCCCGACCGCGTCGGCGGTGGTGGCCGACCTGGTCGATCTCGCCCGCGGCCTGCGGGTACCGGCGCTGGGCATCCCGGCGGCGCGGCTTGAGGCCGCACCCATCGTGGCGATGGACCATCGCCGCGGCGCCTACTACCTCCGCCTGATGGTGGTGGACCGGCCCGGCGTGATCGCCGACGTCGCCGCCGCCATGCGCGACCAGCAGATCTCGGTGGAAAGCCTGCTGCAGCGCGGCCGGTCGCCGGGCGACGCGGTGCCGCTGGTGATCATCACCCATGAGACCGACGAGGCGGCGATGAACCGCCTGCTGGCCACCATCGGTTCGCTCGACGCGGTGCTGGAACCGCCGCATGTCATCCGCATTGAAGACCTGTGATCATCCCGCGTGCCGAGCGTCACGGAAGCTTGGTACACCCGTCGCTGACTAGAATAGAACGGTGCCGGTCCTCGCCGAACCAAGCCGCAGCCCCCAGGGCCTCGGATGGTGGCGATGACGCGGACGAGGCAAGAGGATCCGAGAGACGATGAAACGGCCGGAAGCCAAGACCCAGGTGATGGACCGCAACCTCGCGCTCGAGGTGGTGCGGGTGACGGAAGCCGCAGCCCTCTCCGCCTCGCGCCTGATGGGCCGCGGCGACGAGCGCCAGGCCGACCAGGCCGCGGTCGACGCGATGCGCCAGGCGCTGAACAGCCTCGCCATCGACGGCGAGGTGGTGATCGGCGAAGGTGAGCGCGACGAGGCGCCGATGCTCTACATCGGTGAGAAGGTCGGCACCGGTGAGGGCCCGGAGATCGACATCGCGCTCGACCCGCTGGAAGGCACCACCATCACCGCCAAGGGCGGCCCCAACGCGCTGGCGGTCATCGCCATGGCGAACAAGGGCGGCTTCCTCAAGGCGCCCGACGTCTACATGGACAAGATCGCGGTCGGCGGCGACCTGCCGAAGGACCTGATCGACATCGACGCCACCCCGGCGCAGAACCTCAAGGCGCTGGCCCTGGCCAAGCGGGTCGACGTCTCCGACCTCGTGGTCTGCGTGCTCGACCGGCCGCGCCACCAGGAGCTGATCACCCGGATCCGCGAGGCCGGGGCCCGGATCATGCTGATCTCCGACGGCGACGTCTCCGGCGTGATCGCGACGGCCGAGGCCGGCACGGGCGTCGACCTCTATCTCGGCACCGGCGGCGCGCCCGAGGGCGTGCTGGCGGCCGCGGCGCTGCGCTGCATCGGCGGCCAGATGCAGGGCCGCCTGCTGTTCCGCAACGACGACGAGCGGGAGCGGGCGAAGCGCCAGGGCATCGAGGATTTCAGCCGCGTCTACGGGCTGATGGACCTGGCCGGCGGCGACGTGATGTTCGCGGCCACCGGCGTGACCTCGGGCCCGATGCTGCGCGGCGTCCGCCTCATCCCGGGCGGGGCCATCACCCATTCGATCATCATGCGGTCGAAGAGCGGCACGGTGCGGACGATCGAGGCGACGCACAATTTCCGCCGCAAGACCGGCTTCGAGTTCATCGGCGGGTGACGTCGAAGCCATGACCGGGGCGGCCGTGGCCGCGCCCTCTCCCGAATTCCCGGCGCCGGCGCTGTTCGGCGTCGAGAGTTCGGCCAAGGGCGCGCGCTGGATCGGCCGTGCCGCGGATGACCGGCTGGCGCTGGCGCTGGCCCAGCGCCATGCCCTGCCCGAGATCGTGGCCCGGGTGCTGGCGGCACGCGGCATCGGCCTGGACGACGCGAAGGATTTCCTCAATCCGACCCTGCGGGCGCTGCTGCCCGATCCCTTGGTGCTGCGCGACATGGACCGCGCCGCCGACCGCATCGCCCGGGCGGTGACTTCGGGCGAGGGCATCGCCATCTTCGGCGACTACGACGTCGACGGCGCCACCTCCACCGCCCTCCTGACCCGCTATCTCCGCGCGGTCGGGGTCGAGCCGCAGATCCACATTCCCGACCGCATCGCCGAAGGCTACGGCCCCAACGCCCAGGCGTTGGAGAAGCTGCGCGCCGGCGGCGCCGGGCTGGTGGTGACCGTCGATTGCGGCACCACCGCCTTCGAGGCGCTGGAAGGCGCCATGGGCAGCGGGCTCGACGTCGTGGTCATCGACCACCACACCGCCGAGCCGCGGCTGCCCAGGGTGGCGGCGGTGGTCAACCCCAACCGCCTCGACCAGGATCCCGGCCTCGGCCAGCTCGCCGCCTGCGGTGTGGTCTTCCTGGCGCTGGTGGCGCTGAACCGCGTGCTGCGCCGCGCCGGCCTGTTCGCGAACCGGGCGGAGCCGGATTTGATGGCGCTGCTCGACCTGGTCGCGCTCGGCACCATCTGCGACGTGGTCCCGCTGACCGGGCTGAACCGGGCTTTGGTGGGGCAGGGGCTGAAGGTGATGGCCCAGCGCCGCAACATCGGCCTCGCCGCCCTGGCCGATGTGGCGCGGGTGACCGAGACGGTCGACGCCTATCACGCCGGCTACCTGCTGGGGCCGCGGATCAATGCCGGCGGCCGCATCGGCCGGGCCGATCTCGGCGCCCGGCTGCTGGCCACCGAGGACCGGGAGGAGGCGACCCGGATCGCGGCGCTGCTCGACGAGCACAATGTCGACCGCAAGACGGTCGAGGCCGACGTGATGGCCCGGGCGATCGCGCAAGCTGAGGCGGCCGGCGCCGGCCCGATGATCCTGGTCGCGGGCGAGGGGTGGCATCCCGGCGTGGTCGGCATCGTCGCCGGGCGGCTGCGCGAACGCTACGGCCGGCCCGCCTGCGTGGTGGGTTTCGAGGGCGGCATCGGCAAGGCTTCGGGCCGTTCGGTGCCGGGGATCGACCTCGGCGCCGCGGTGATCGCGGCGCGCCAGGCCGGCCTCCTGCTCTCCGGCGGCGGCCACCGCATGGCGGCGGGCTTCACCGTGCGGCAGGATCTGATCGCCGAGCTGCACGACTTCCTCTCCGGCCACATCCACGGCCAAAGCAACGCGCCGATGGTGCCGGTGGTCGAGCTCGACGGCACGCTGGTGGTCGAGGCGGCGACGGTCGGCCTGGCCGAGACCCTGGCCAAGCTGGGGCCCTACGGCGCCGGCAACCCGGAGCCGCGCTTCGCCCTGCCGCGGGTGCGGGTGGTGGCGGCCTCGGTGGTCGGCAGCGGCGGCCATGTCGCCTGCACCCTGGTCGGGCCGGACAATGGCCGGCTGCGGGCGATCGCCTTCCGCTGCGCCGACCAGCCGGTGGGCCAAGCGCTGCTGCGCCGCGACGCGCTGGTGCATGTCGCCGGCACGCTCAGGCTCGATCGCTGGAACGGCACCCTGCGGGTGCAGCTGTTCATCGAGGATGTGGCGCCGGTCTGGGCGGAAAGCGCTTGATTTCCGGCGCTGCTACGGCTAGGTCTCTGCGCCGCGCCGACCCCTTCGTCTAGAGGCCTAGGACACCGCCCTTTCACGGCGGTAACACGGGTTCGAATCCCGTAGGGGTCGCCACTTCGGTACAAAACTAAGTACCTCTGGGCCCGCGCTGGGCGAAGCGGCAAGGGTGCGCAGCAGTGCGGTTTTCGAGCCTGTAATTCGGATCTCTCGTCCGTCGATGACGTCGACGCGCTGCGCCAGCGCGCGGAGATGATCGCGCTTGAATGTTCCGTCTCCATTCCGCAGCCTGCGCCGCGCCGCCTGGGCGAATCGCCGCAGGACCTCCGGGGTGATCGTGGCGCCGACCCCGTCGACGAGTGCGGCCATGCGGTCGGCATCGGTCCGCGCCTGATCGCGGATCGCAGCCAACTCCGCCAGCCGGTCCTTTAGAGCCGGGTCGCTCAGGTCGGCGATGCCGTTTTCGATTGCCTGATAGAGGCGCTTCAGCTTCGCTTCTGCTTCCGTTGTCCGCTTGCGCAACTCGGCAACATGGCCGCGGCGGCGTTCGATCCATTCCTCACGCCGCTCCAGAAGGTGTCTCAGGATTTCATGGAGGCGGCGGGGGTCCAGCAGCCGCCATTCCAAATGGTCGACCACCACGTGGTCGAGCTTGTCCATCCGCACGCTTTGGCCCCGGCAGCCCTGTTTTCCTTGGCGGGCCGCCGTCGAGCAGGTGTAATAGCGGTATTGGTTGTACTTCCCGGTGCGCAGCGTCATTGGCCCGCCGCAGCTCCCACAGAAGCAGACGCCGGTCAGCAGGGTCGGACTGCTGACCAGACGCGGCGCCCTCCATTGTGGGCTGCGTGACCGCAGGAGCTTCTGGACTGCATCGAACTCCTCCTCGGTCACGATCGGAGGGACCGCGATCTCAACGATCTCGTCCTCCGCCTTCGGGACCCTGGTCTTGAAGTTGAGCTTGTTAAAGCGGTGCCGGCCGATATAGCTCGTATTGGTGAGGACCTTGTGGACCGAGGCGATGCCCCAGCGGCCGCCGTCGCGGGTACGGATGCCGCGCTCATTGAGATGGATGGTGATCGACTTGATCCCCATCGGACCGCTCTCCCCGTCCCCCTGGAGGGCCAGTCGGAAGATCAGGCGCACGGTGTCGGCGTGGAGGGGATCGATCTCGAGCTTCTTCTTGACCTTCTGCCCGCGCTGCTCGGCGGCGACGATGCGGTAGCCGATCGGCGGACGGGCGCCGTTCCAATAACCCTGGCGCGCATTTTCCTTCATCGCGCGCAGCGTGTGCTTGCCGTTCTCCTTCGACTGGTACTCGTCGAATAGCGCCATGATCTGCCGGATCATGTTGCTCATCGGATCGTCGCCGAGCTCCTGGGTGATCGAGATGAGCCGGACGTTGTTCTTGACGAGCTTCCGGACATAGAACTCCAGCTGGAACTGGTCCCGGAAGAAGCGCGAGAAGGAGTGGACGACGATGATGTCGAAGGCCGGCGGCTTGGAGCACGCGGCATCGATGAGGCGCTGGAATTCCGGGCGCCGGTCGTCCGTCGCCGACAGGCCCGGCTCGACATATTCTGCCACCAGCTGCCAACCTTTGAGGCGGCAATAGGCCTCGGCCTGACGGCGCTGATCGGGGATCGACAGATCGCTTTCGGCCTGTCGCCCGGTGGAAACACGGAGGTAGAGCGCGGCACGCAGAGTGTTGCCGTGTGCGTTCCGTGCTGATGTGGTCATGTCGGTACTCTCTCCTGGATCACCGGCTTAAGATCTCGTCAAGGAAGCCTCCGAAATAGGCCTCGAACACCTGCAGCTCTGCCTCGGTGACCGGCACAATCTCCGGCCAATCGTCCACAACGATCAACTCCGGATGGTGCGCCTCGGGGGGAGCCGGGCTCAGCTGCTCTCTCCGGTCCGTGTCCTCCGGCATCGCTCCGCTCCAGGACAGTGGCTCCAGGAGACAAGATCTGCGCCCGCCACGCGGGCGGATCAACGCGCCGAGGCCGACCGAGGCGGGATAAGCGGGTTGCCGGCGGCAGAGGCGCTCTAGATGCCGGAGCTTGGCTTCTTCAGCCGCACGCCGGGACCGCCCCCGTTCTCCGGGATGAACTCGATTCCAGCCGCCTCCAAGGCAGCTCGGATTGCAGCCTTATTGTTGGGGAACGGGGTACGCGCACCCCGCTCGAAGTCAACGATCGTCTGCCGAGCAACACGCGCTTCTTCAGCGAGTTTGGTCTGCCTCCATCCGAGCATGGCGCGAGCGCCCCGGCACTGCTCAACAGATATTTCATTGTCGGGCACCATAACACGTCTTTTTGATTGATGTTGGTCATTGTGATCAGCTACGGTCATGAAACTTTAACCTCATTGACCCTAGAGGCGGCCGGGGCGAGGTGGTGGCACACCTCGCCCAGCCCGACCACAATCTAGCAGCAAGGAGCCGGATCATGGCTGATTCCGATGATACCATGACTTTGCATGCGCTCAGCCGCCGCGACCAGCTTGGCGGCGTGACCGTCCTGCCGATTGGCGCGGCTGACGCCTGACGCAGCGGCGCCAGCTCCGACCCGGTCCTTGATCTGTGGAAGGAGTGGCGGACTCTCCATTCCGAGCTGGATGCCTGGCAGGACGATTGGCAGAAAAGGGACCACGTCGGGGTCGCCGTCGCCCTCGTTGCTGGCCCAACCCCAGCGGCCGATGCCGGCTCGGCAATGGGCGGCGGCTTGGTCCATTGCGGCGACGGCTCCTTGCCCGCGACGACGACGTTGATCCGGTCATAGGTGTGCAGGATGTGGTCGGTAACCCACGGCAGCGTGTGGGCGTCCGGCGGCAGATAGATGGAACGATATCCGCCTTCTTGTTGACGACATGGTCGATGAAGCCCGGGTCTCGGTGGCTGAAGCCGTCGTGGTAGTTCAGCGACGAGATCGGCTGCCGCCATTCCAGCTCGCGGGTGACCTTCAGCCACTTGGCGTGCTGATTGACCATCGAATCCACGATGTGGATGAAGGCCTCGTAGCAGGAGAACAGGCCGTGCCGGCCTGTCAGCAGGTAGCCTTCCAGCCAGCCCTGGCACAGATGCTCGCTCAGCACCTCCATCACCCGGCCCTCATGCGCCAGGTGGAAGCCCTCGGGCAGGATGTCCTCCATCCACGCCCGGTCAGCCACCTCGAACACGGCGTCGAGGCGGTTGGACATGGTTCGTCTGGTCCCATCAGCCGGAAGGTCTCCGGGTTCTGCCGGATGACATCGCGCAGCAGCTGGCCCATCGCCCTCGTCGCCTCGCCATGGCTGCCGCCGGGCTCCGGCACCTCAAGGGCGAAGCTCCGGTAATCGGGAACCTCCAGCTCCCGGCGCAGCCGCCCGCCATTGGCATGCGGGTTGGCGCCCATGCGCCGATCGCCCTGCGGCGCCAGCGCCTGCAGCTCCGGTAGCAGCCGGCCGGTGTCGTCGAACAGCTCCTCCAGCCGGTAGCTGCGCATCCAGGCCTCGAGCTGGGCGAGGTGTTCCGGCTTGTCGACCAAGCCGGACAGCGGCATCTGGTGCTACCGCCCGAAACCCTCGGTCTTCAGCCCGTCGACCTCCTTCGGCCCGGTCCAGCCCTTCGGCGTGCGCAAGATGATCATCGGCCAGGGCGGCCAGGGCATGCCGTCGGCCTGAGTGCCGGTCCGGATCTCGCGGATCCGGCCGATCACGATGTCGAGGGTGGCGGCCATGGCCTGATGCGTCGGCGCCGGATCCGAGCCCTCGACGAAATACGGCTCGTAGCCGAAGCCCTTGAACAGCCGCAGCAGCGACTCGTCGGTCATCCGGCCGAGAATGGTCGGGTTGGCGATCTTGTAGCCGTTCAGATGCAGG
The DNA here is from genome assembly GCF_052115705.1 of Inquilinus sp. 2KB_23. NCBI lineage: Bacteria > Pseudomonadati > Pseudomonadota > Alphaproteobacteria > Rhodospirillales > Rhodospirillaceae > Inquilinus > Inquilinus sp. 2KB_23. Next base: position 67,649 of record NZ_JBFRHF010000011.1, read on the forward strand.
ATCGGCAGCACCGCGCCGTCGGTCCTCGGATTGAGGAACTTGTTGGAGTGCCAGGAGGCGACGAGGGGCCCGGTCTCGGCCTTGCCATCGTCGATGACGCAGGCGACGATCAGCTCCGGATTGTCAAAGGCGGCGCCATAGGCATGGGCCAGGGCATAGCCCAGCTCGCCGCCCTATGATCATGACCGGACGACCGCTGCCGAGCGCGAGTTCCGCCAGAAGCCCGAACGGCGGGGATCGTGGCTGGGATTGGTCTGGTCGACGACGATCACGTCGGTATAACGCCCCATTGAACCCGATGCTCTCCACCAGGATGCCACGCTCGCAGCGCCATTCTGATCTGCCGGGGTAGCCGTGTTGCTCGACGGCTTTGTCGAAGCGCGATTTGGCCGCTTCCAGCTCCGCAGCCGCGGCTTCCTCGAAGGCTTCGGCGATAGATGGCGGAATCGGTTCGATGCCGTACATGCCGAGATCCGCACAACCCTTGACGCCGAGACCGATCAGCCTGGCATCGTGGCGGCGCGCCAGGCGGATCGCCGCAGCGAGTGCCGGCGTCTCGGCGGCACTGACATGAACGAGAACGTCTTCAAAGGACATCGGCGTACCTTTTCCTGGGGCATTTCGGAGGCACATGTGTCCGGATGGTGAGAGGGCTCACCGCCGACGCTTTGATCCTGATCAAGTACGAGGCCGGCGATCGGTGTCCTGATCCACGTCAAGGCCGATGGCATTCGGCTGTGGTGGAGGCCTTCGACCCGGGCATAGGCCATGACCGCACATCGCCCGCACGATGACGCCTGGGTGGTCGTCTGTGACGCGACCAAAGGCGTTCCTGAAGAAGCAGCGGCGATCAGCTCTGTCCCGACCAGTGTCTGGTCGAGCAGATCGACGCTGCGGACACCATTGGTCAGCAGTCGGAGGAAGCCGCAGGTGATCGATGCGCAACCCCGCATCCGGCGAAGGCGAGGACCAAGGGAATCCAGTAACGAGAAAGGAGGTCGTCGGCGAATAGCCCACTGTCTCGAATTCGCCACCGCATTGACGATTGCGCACCATTGCCCGCATGGCCCGCATCCTAAGGTCCGGGATCCCTTCATTCCCGACTGATGGTGACCCGCGTTGTTCCTGGGGGCCGCATGACCGGCACGCTGACCCTCCTGACGCTGGCAGGGCATGTGGCGCTACTGCTGTGGGGCGTGCATATGATCTCGACCGGGGTATTGCGAGCCTTCGGCTCCGACCTGCGGCGGGTGCTGGGGGCAAGCCTGCGCTACCGCGCCAACGCCTTCCTCGTCGGGCTCGGGGTGACCGCGGCATTGCAGAGCAGCACCGCCACCGGGCTGATGGCGACCTCCTTCGTCGCCTCGGGCGTGATCGGCTTGGCCCCGGCGCTCGCGGTGATGCTCGGCGCCAATGTCGGCACGACCCTGATCGTGCAGATCCTCTCCTTCAGGATCTCGCTGATCGCGCCCATTCTCGTCCTGGTCGGCGTCATCGCTTTCAAGCGCGGCGGCCGCACCCGGACCCGCGATCTCGGCCGGGTCTGGATCGGCCTCGGCCTGATCCTCCTGGCCCTGCACCTGCTGGTGGTGACGATCGAGCCGGCGGCCCAGATGCCGGCGTCGCGCGCGGTGTTCAGTGTCGTCGCCTCGGCCCCGGTTCTCGGCGTGCTGATCGCCGCGGTCCTGGCCTGGGCGGCCCACTCTTCGGTCGCCGTCGTCCTCCTGGTCATGTCCCTGGCCGGCGCCGGCGTGATCCCGCCGGAAGCAGTGATCGCGCTCGTGCTCGGGGCCAATCTCGGCAGCGCCATCAACCCGGTGCTGGAAGGCGTGGGCAGCGGCAGCCCGGCTGCCCGGCGGCTGCCGGTCGGCAACCTCCTGACCCGTGTCACCGGCGTCGTCATCGCGCTGCCGCTGGCAACCCCGATCATAGAGCTGCTGCTCCGGCTCGAAGCCGATCCGACGCGCCTGGCCGCCAATTTCCACGCGGCGTTCAATCTTGTGCTCGCCATCCCCTTCTTCATCGTCCTGCCGGCGACCGCGCGACTCCTAGAGCGCTTGCTGCCGGACCCGCCGGCCGTGGGCCGGGATCCGGGCACGCCGCTCCATCTCGACGAAAGCACATTGTCCGACCCGCACCTCGCCCTGGCCAACGCCGCTCGCGAGACACTGCGAATGGCTGACCTCGTCGAGACGATGCTGTGCGGCGTGATCGACGCCTTCCGGATCGACGATCGCAAGCGCGTCGCCGAGATCAGCCGGATGGACGACGACGTCGACAGCCTGTACCGCGCCATCAAGCTGTACCTGACCAAAATCAGCCGCGACGGCTTCGACGAGGAGGCCAGCCGCCGCTACTCCGATGTGCTTAGCTTCGCCATCAACCTCGAGCACATCGGCGACATCATCGACAAGAATCTGATGGAGCTGGCGACAAAGAGGATCCGCTTCCGCCTGACCTTCTCGCCGGAGGGGACAGGTGAGATCCACGCCATGTGCGAGCGCCTGCTCGGGAACCTGAAGCTCGCCATCGCCGTGTTCATGACCGGCGATGTCCATGCCGCCGCCAAGCTGATCGCCGAGAAAGAAGTGTTCCGCGAGCTCGAGCGCCAGGCCACAGACGCGCACTTCAAGCGGCTGCGAGAAGGCCGGCCGGAGAGTGTTGAGACCAGCGCGCTGCATCTCGACATCCTCCGGGACACCAAGCGCATCAACTCCCACATCGCCGCGGTCGGCTATTCGGTCCTCGATGCGGCGGGAGGCGAGAGGCCGGCGCGGCGTGGCATCGAGGCGCCCCGGCCGTCAGGTTGACGCCCGCGTCCGGACGAGCCGCCTGCGCTGGGGCTGGAAAGACCGCTCGGAGCATAGTGCCGCGACGGTGCCGGGCTTCACGCCTCGGCACCATGCCGAGGCGCCAAATAAGGATGTGCAGGCAGACACTTACGGCGCCGCCTCGCAGAGGTGGTGCCGGTGTTTCATCTTGCCCTCCCGCCGCCTTTCCCGACCCTCGCCGCCCCAAGCCTGCCCATCTGCGATCCCTCAAATCCAATCTATCGGTCTCCAGGCGCCTGAACCCGGAGAGCGGGCGGCCGTTTCGACCGCTCTCCGGGACCTTGATCGGGCCTCTCAAGCGCGGTTTCGGAAGGCGAATTCCGCGCTCGGAAGGTCGTCGAAATCATCGATGACGAGCATCATCTGAAGCCTGCGGAAGCGGTCGACGATGCAGGTCGCGACGCGATATCGGCCGCGGAAGATGCTCAAGGTCCGCACCCGTTCCGAGCCCTCGAACTCGTCATCGTCGAAGCTCTCATAGGCTCCGAGATCGCGTTCGGCGATGCGTCCGTCCCAGACGAACTCGCCCAGCTCGGCCTCGACGAAGCGCTCGACCACGGCATCGAGTCCGTCCGGTCCGAACTCGAGTTCGAGGTCGCGGACGAGCTCCGGGAAGCGGTCGAACGAAGCATGCGGATGGTCGAAAGAGCACATCGGATCCTCCGTCATTGAGCCGTCCTCCTCGTCGAGGACGTGTCCCGGGAGCAGCCGGCGGAGGCTCCGTCAGGGACGCCGAAGGCGCCGCGGAGCGGGGCGCGGGGGAGCCGAGATGCGAAGCATCTCGGGGGGGCCGCGCATCCTTGACGGAGGCTTCGCCTCCGGCTGGTAGGATGGGAGGACCGAGACGAAGCCCCTGTCACGGCGGTGCCGCTGGGTGGCGGCTCTGTCGGCCGGAGCCGCGATTCCTGGCGAGAAAGCCGCCCCCGCGAGGTGCGAGGGCGGCGGGCCGAGGTTTAGTCTATCGGGTTCCAGATCAGGGCGAAGACATCGGGATCGTCCTGTCCGGCGGCGCGGCCGAGATTGGCGTAGAGCTTGCGGGGGCCGAACTCGGGGGCGGCGAGGGAGAGGCTGACATAGGGCTTGCCGGAGGCCTCGCCGGTGCGGATCCAGCCGGCGCCGATGTCGACGCCCTGGGTGAGGACGCGGAAGTCGGGCTGGGTGTCGCCGGACTTCGAGCTGTTGGGGACGATGTCGATCTCGGCGCGGATGGAGAGGGTCTTGACCTGGCCCTTGTAGCCGCCGGTGGCGAGCTTGGTGACGTGGCCGATCGCGGGCATGGCGTTTCTCCTTCTGAATGTCGCGGGGCCTGTCCCGCCGCGATGGCGGACCGAAACGGGCGGCGGTGGGCGGGGCCAACCCGAAGGGCCGAAGGGCCTGGACGGACCGGTTTTGTGGAGCGAAGCGGGCGCGAGGAGCCGCCGCAGGCGGCGGGGAGAAAACCGGTCCGGGAGGGCTTGGGGCCGGCCGCAGCCGCCCGTAGGTCCAAAGCCAGCCGCGACGGGACAGGCCCCGGCCGGACAGCGGAGACACGATGCCGGCCGGGCAACGCGGGCCTTCGCTGCCGGCGGCATGGCGCAGCAAAAGACCGCTCCCGCGCGGGGCGGGAGCGGCCAGGAAGGGCAGGGACGGCAGCGCCGCCCCTGCATCAGCGTCCTCAGGCGTGGGCGCCGCGATCGGTGTAGGACCGGGCCGGGAAGGCCATCCAGGCGGGCGTCCAGCCCTCGACCTTCTCGCGCCCGTTGGCACCCTCAATGCAGTCGCGGACGATGGTCTTGCGGACCTTGAGCGTCGCCGAGAGGTTCGCATCGGCCACGGCCCGGCCGGCAACCTCGGCCAGGATCGCGTCCACCGCCTCGCGGTCGCGGACAAGATCGAAGAAGGCATCGTCGGCCTGCCAGGCTTCGGCCATGCGGACGCCGAGGCTGGTGCCGGCCGCATCGATGACTGCGCCGCCGGCGGCGAGCGTCTCGCCGATGGCGACGGCGAGGATGCGCATCACCTCCTCGTCGGAGAGCGCCGCCAGCGCCTCGAACGCGGCGGCGGTGGCGTCCTCGCCCGCGAACCGCCCGGTGGCGAGCGTGTCATCCCCGGCGCGACCGAGCCGCTCCAGCACCGCCCGGCGTTCGGTCGCGAACCTCGCCTCCGACGTGCTGCCGTCGAGGCTCGCGGCGACAGCCTCGTTCGGCGCCTCCTGGCCTTCGCGCTCCACCTGCCAGTGGCCCGAAGGCGCAATGACATGCGCCAGGAGCAGCCGCAGCGCGATGCCCGGATGGCCGGGCAGGGCCGCCCGCACGGCAGCATGCCGGTGCAGATCGAGATAGCGCCGGAGCGCCCGGCTGACCTCCGGCCGTGCCACAGATTCCCGCTTCTCCGCGTCCTCCTTCGGCCGCAGGCGGCGGGCTTCCTTGCGGGTGAGCCAGCCCTCGTGCAGTTCGATCTCGCCCTGGTGCGAGACGGTGATGAAGACCTTGTCCCCCTTCGCCTTCGGCACGCGCTCATGCTCCCATTGCGCGAAGTGGCGGCCCGTCTCCAGCACCTCGACGGCCGTCCAGCCCTGGCCGAGGAGGGCATCGCGCCGGGCGGCGATCGCCGCGCTCTGGAGCGGCCAGAAGGCCTCCGGGTCGGTGAAGTAGCGCTCCTCCCGGAACAGGTCGGAGACGATCCGGCCGGGGTAGCCGTCGAGCGGGAAGAGCGCCGCCGCGACCGGGATCGCCTGCCCCCCGAACAGCCAGCGCTTGGCCTGGAGCCCGGTCGGCGTCCACTGCTTCGGATCGTCGAACAGCGCCAGCCATTCGCGCTGCTTGCCCTTCGGCGCCATGGTCAGGTGGCGGATGGTCTCGGCATCGATCTCCTGCCGGCGGTAGAGGTCGCGCAGCCGGGGCAGCAGGTTGCCCAGTGCGAGGCGCTGCTTCACCATCGTCTCGGTGAGGCCGAAGGTGGCGGCGATCTGGACGATGCTGCGGCCCGCCCGGATGAGCCGGACCATAGCCTCATGCTGGGTCATCCCGTCCGGATCGAGCCGGGCCATGTTCTCGATCATCGAGGCTTCGATGGCGGCGGCGTCGTCGCCCGGCGCCAGCACGCCGCAGGGCAGGGGCTCGATCTCGCCGGCTTCCGCCTCGACCGTCCGGGCCGCGAAGTAGCGGCGCTTTCCGGCGACGATCTCATAGCGCTCGCCGTCCGGCCGGACGAGGAGCGGCACCAGGATGCCGCGCGCCCGGACCAGCGGCAGGATGTCCGAGACGTCCGGCTCGGCCTTGCCGTGCCGCATGTTCAGCGGCGACGGATAGAGCTTGCCGAGGGGGATATGGAGCAGTTCCGTGAGGGTCATCCTTCTCGTGAGGGATGGGTGAACCGGCCCCGTCCGTCCATCCGGCAAGATCGCCGGACGGGGCCGGGCTGCGCCAGCGGGCGCAGGCTCAACCGCCCGAGGTCGGGCGGAAGGGGGATGAATCTGCCGTCCCGTCCGCGATCGGGAAGGCACCGTTCGAAATACGCATCGGCGTGGGTGAAGATCTGGATCCCGTCCGCCGTCGCGAGCACGGAGAAGGCCATGCCTTTCTCCAGCAGCCTGGAAATCGTGCGGTGGGCGATGTCGGGATCGACATCGCGAGGCATGGTGACGCCGGTCTCCCAGCCGAATGCATCGACCATGCTGGCGACTGGATCGGTCATGGCGTCTCTCCTTCGGGCATGTCGGGATGGGCCGCGCCGGCACGGGCTCAGCGGGCCGGAGCCGGCGGAGGCGGGGACATGTGGCGCACGGCGTCGGCGAGAAGCGCCTCGTCCTCGACGACGTAGCCCCAGAGCCGGGCGGCGCCGGCATAGACCGAGAGAGGGCGGGTCGGCGCGAAGCGCTCGTCGCGCCGGATGCCGAGGCCGAGGGCGCCGCGCAACGCCTCCAGCTCGGCCCAGCTGACATATCCGAGTTCGGGACAGCCCAAGCCGAGATCGCAGAGGCCGAAGAGGGTGTTGCCGTCATCCATCAGTTCGGTGATGAGCCAGCAGGCGACGCCCCAGGGGGCATAGAGCTTCACCACCGGCACGGGGTCATGCCTGGGGCCGGCCCGGAAATTGGCGACAAGCCGCTCGCGCAGGGGATCGGGAATCAGGAGCATGGCGCCGCCTCCAGGATCAGGTCGGCGGCCCGGCTGGCTTGGCTGGCGCGGAAGATGGCGCGCACGTCCTCGCGCAGAAGCTCGAGCCAGGCACCGAGATAATCGGCGTGGCGAACGGTCGGGACGATGCCGAGCGAGGCGCAGACGAAGGCGCTGGCCATCTCGGCGACCAACTCCTCGCGGCCATAGGCGACCGAGCCGTAGACGCCGGAGAAGTCGCGGTCGAGCCGCGAGGGATGGCCGGTCCAGTGGCCAAGCTCATGGAAACAGGTGCGATACCAGTTGATCGGCACGAAGAAGGATGCGCGCGGCGGCACCTGCAGGAAGTCCAGGCTCGGGACATAGAGGGCGCGGTCGCCGCCGATGCGCACATTGGCCCCGGTCGCCTCGATCAGGGCATCGGCCTCGGGCACGATGGCGTCCTCTGGCACCATCGGCACGGCGCTTCCGATGCGCTCGGGCAGGCCGTCGCACTGGGCGGCGTTGAAGACGGTGAAGCGCTTGAGGAAAGGCACGCCGGCGGGCTCGTCGTCCTCCCGGTCGGCGCGCTCACGCTCGGCGCGGGGCACGAAGCGGTCGGCATAAACCACAGTCGTCCCGCGCTCGCCCTTGCGGACATGACCGCCGAGATCCATGGCCTGCCGATAGGTCAGCCAGTCGTGCGAGGGGAAGCCGGCCGCGATCCCCGCATCCCACAGAATCAGGATATTGATGCCGGAATAGCGGCGGCCCGAGGCGGCATTGCAGGGCAGGCCGAGAGGGCTGGGGCTCCGGCCCCAGGGCTGGACCCAGGGCACCCGGGCCTGCTCCAGTTCAAGGACGATGCGGCCGGTCACCTCGGTATAGAGGGACGGCCGGTCGGGTTCCGGGCGGCGTTCGACAGCGGGCATGGGCCTCTCCCTTGGCTCTCCAAACCGCCCGTCCCCGGATAGCGGGGTGGGCGGCGAAAAGCGGCCGGGAGGCCCGCCAGCAAGGGCTGGACGCACCGGAAGGCCGGAACGAAGTGGAGGACCCGAAGCGAAGCGGAGGGTTGCGCCCGGCCCGGGCGGGCCCACAAGGGCGCGACGCCCACCCCGCAGACGGGGGCAGTAATCGTGCAATATTGCTATCGGATACTGCTTAGACTTCGTTGAATGTTGAGGCTTGCGGTCAATTGCGAAATATAGATTAGCCCGTTAAGGGGGATTATCGATCGTTGCGGCGTGGCGCGAAGCCATTTGGCGCGCTAGACTCGTCGCCGGCGGCCGACCATACGACCGCAGGGCGCCTGGAAGGGCAGGGGGGAGAATGCCGGACATCCTGGTGATCGCAGAGGCGTCGGCCCCCGCGGTGGCCGCGGCCGAAACCCCAGAGCCTATGGCCCTGACCGACATCCAGATCGCCGAGATCCGCGCGCTCGCCGCCAAGGCGGACGAGCTGGTGAGCGCCGCATCCTCTGCCAACACCAAGCTCGCCTATGGCAAGGCCTGGCGGGCCTGGAGTGAGTGGTGCCTCCGCTTCGGCCTGAACCCAGCGGGTGCCGACAGCCGCTGGCTGGTGCTGCACCTCACCGCCCTGGCCGAGACCCGGTCGCTTGCCACCATCGAGTTGCGGCGCTCCGCCGTGGTGGCCATCCGCAAGCGCCTCGGCCACCCCGTGAACCTCGATCTCGCCGGCTTCGACGACTTCATCAAGGGCCTGCGCCGGACCAAGGGCGCCCGGCCGACCCGAAAAGCCGCCCTGCTCGAGGAGAATCTGCGCGCCGCCATGCTGCTGATCCCGGCCGACGACGGCCCGGATCCCGAACGGGCCAGGCGGCTGCGCGACCGTGCCCTGCTGCTGACCGGCTTCGCCGGCGGCTTCCGCCGCTCCGAACTCGCCGGCTTCGACCTGCGCCATGCCACCTTGTCGGCCGAGGGCCTGGTGCTGTTCGTGGCCGGGTCCAAGACCGACCAGGAGCGCGACGGCGCCGAGGTCGGCATCCGCGCCGTCCCCGGCTCGCCGCTCTGCGCCGTGACCGCGTTGCGCAGCTGGCTCGGCGCCCGCGGCGACGCGCCCGGGGCACTGTTCTGCCGGATCGATCGTGGCGGCCACCTGGTGACCGGGAGCGACGGCCGCCACCCCGCCATCGCCGGCCGCACCGTGGCGCTGCTGGTCAAGCGGGTGATTGGGCAGGCCGGGTTGGACGCGGGGGAGTTTTCTGCGCACAGTCTGCGGGCCGGCATGATGACCGCGGCCGACCGCAAGGGCGTGCCGCTTGAGCGCGCCATGGAGCATGGCCGCTGGAAGAGCCTGGCGACCGCACGGGGCTACCGGCGGCACTCTAGCCTGTGGGTGGGGAATTTTACCGAGGCGTTGCTGCGCGACGAATAGCAGTCCAAGGTCGATTGTCGCTGAGCAATTGGGGCGGAAAGCGTCACGGGATCAGCTGGAGGCGAGAAGATCGAGTCATTGGTCCCATTCCAGAGCCGACAGTTTCCGAACCGACAACCAGTTCAGCTACTCAGCGCAATGACCAGACGGTCCTTTCGCGAGCGGAAATACTCCTTCACTCCCTTTTGCAACGTCTTCAGGTCTCCATCCAGTAGAAGTTCGATATAGGTGTGCATATACGTCGCGCGATCGCCAGTTCTCCCCTGTTCCCGAAAATCGGCTGCGGTCACCGCCTCAACACGGTCGCTGACATTGCGCAGATAACCACCATGCGGTTGCTTATAGTTCGTCACAACAATGTCTACCAATGCGGAGTGTGTTTCATTCTTGCCGGCCGGTTCGCTGGAGACGCCGCGCTTGGACTTTTCATACTCCAATTTGAGGCTGGCGAGCCGGGTGGGATGGGCAAAAAAAATTTGCGGCGTCCACGAGAAAATATTCGAACAGCTCAAAACTGGCGACCAGCTCGGCGACACCAACTGCCCGCCCAAAAAATCCGCGACCGGGAATGAAGTCAACAAGGTCCTCTTTGGCGAGCTCGATCAAGGCCTCCCTAATTGGAATCGTGCTCGTGCCCAGCTCGCGCTCTAATTTTCGAATATCTATGGGATCATTCGGCGAAAACTCTCGGTTAATTGCACGATAACGCAAATCGGCAGTCAAAGGCCGGCTTTTTGTGATCGCCATTGCCACACATCCCTACAAACACATGTCCCGCGTTAGTCCAACGTCAAAGCATTCTTGGAGGCGGTCAGCCGGTCCGACGGAATCGGACGCGGTTGACGCCCGGGATCCTCTGCGAAGGTCCATGACAATCGCTTGCTCGTGCCCAGCAGCACCACCCACCACTGCATAAAAGCACCGATGACCACAGGGACATTATTCCGGCCTCTGTGGGAACACGATCATATGCCGACGGCTCTTGATCCCAAGAAGCAGCGTCAATCTCACTGAATTTGGCAGACATCCTCCCTCCTATTCCACTGCCTAGATGGCAGATTTTGAAATATAATAACGCCAACGGATTCCGCTACTGCCCGCTGGGCACATCCCGATAGCCAGACTAGCGCAGTGTCGCCGGCATCACCAAACCGGGAATTGGTGAATGCCACACTCGCCGGAGTTGTATCCAACCGAGGCATCGCCGGCTACCGACAAAGCACGCAGCGTTGGAATCCTAAATTTTCTCAAAAGTCGCACAACTTTTACGCGCACTCTTCGAATGCTACGCATGGTGCTGTTCCTGGGGATACGCCGGCCATCGATGATGACGCGGCGCGCCTAGCGCCGGATGCCCCCGGCGTCAACAGGGCAGCATGATTATAGGGGGAATATATTCTGCAAATAGCGGCTCCGCCGGCCATGCTCAGAACTCCGACGCGGCACGATCCGCCACTGCTTACCATCCGTACCGGCGACTCAAGGACCGACACCGGTGTCGGCCGCCTACGCCAATAACCTGTCGGAGCACCGATGACGATCGACACGCACGTCGAGGCTACTGGAGCGCCCAGCGCTGGCCCGAAGCACCCATCTATCAGCGTCGTTATCTGTACCTATGGGCGCTCCTCACCGGTGCTCCGCTCCTGCCTCGAGCCTCTGATGGCGCAGACAATCTCCAAGCTCGACTATGAGATCATCATCGTCGACGACGGCAACAACGAGCCACTGGTCCAACAAGCGCTTCCAATGCGGATTGCGGACCATGGGCCAACGATACAGGTCATAAGAGCCAGTCACCGTGGCCTGGTCACTGCGCGCAACATCGGGTGGCGCGCGGCCCGGGGTTGGCTGGTCGCCTACATTGACGACGACTGCGTGCCCTCGCTGGGTTGGCTACAGGCGCTTCGGCAGTCTTTCACGGATCCGGACACGATGGGTGCCGGGGGTCCTAGTTTCCCTTACACCGCGTCCACACTCGTGGGCCGTTATACGCGAAAGTTCGACAATCAGCTGCAAAGCCAGCTCGATGACGGGCAGGTTGACGTTCTGTTGGGGTGCAATGCCTGCTTCCGACGCTCACTGCTTGAAGAAATAGGCGGCTTTTCGGAGCACTTCAGTTTCTTTGAAGGCCTTGGCATCCCGACAGGGTACGACGACGACGAGATCTGCGGTCGCGTGCGGGCCAAGGGGTATCACCTTCGGTACAACGCCGCAGCATTTGTCTACCACATGCAGCGGTCGACGCTAAAGGCGCTGTTGCGGCAGTGGTACAACTATGGGCAGGGCGCCGCAGGCTATGTCTCCATCTCCCAGATGGATACCAGGGCGCTCAAGCCCTTTCCGGTAGAGGACGGGGTCCTCCGCCGCGTTCGGACGAGGTCGCGGCGCGCCATCCAGATTTTCGGCCAGGCGCGTCGGACCGGATCGAGCGTGCTCGAAGCCCTTACCTTCGCCGCCATCGATTTTCTTCAGTCGCGCGCATTTTTGCGCGGTTTCTCGAAGGGTCGCCGATCCATTGACGAGGCCGAGGCCTCTGGCCGTGTGCCGCCACCCGTCGATCCCCACCAGGTTGCGATTCTACTCAGCTGAAGGAGCGTGATGGTGCCAATGCCACCGATAAAGCGTATCGCCGAGGTCGTGTTCGAAACTCCAGATCTGCAAGCCTCAATACGATTCTATCGAGACGTTCTGGGCCTCGACCTGTCGGAATCAGATGACAATTCGGCATGGTTCCGCTTCGGAGATCAACTCGTCGCCTTCTTCCATTCGAGCTTCGTCGGCCCGACAGGGGACGAGCCTCATACAACATTCGAGATCGAGCGCGCAGATCTTGGCAAGGCAATTACCTGGCTTGGCTCGAGCAATATCGAAATTCGGGCGCAGCGAATATTCGATGACGGCGCGGTTGGGTTGTTCATAACTGACCCGAACGGCAAGACACTCGAAATCTACTGCCGCAATTCATAGGAGGGTATCATGAAGGTAGCCGCAATCTCGTACTGCTTCAATTCTCGGCCGCTCGCGGAGGCCATGGATCGCATCAAGGCTGCTGGTTACGATCATTTCGAAATTTGGTCACGCCACCCGGGAGCCGAGGCCGACTATCGGGACCAGAGCGAGGAGCGAGCGGGGGAACTGCGACAGCAAGCGGCGGACCGAGGCCTCAGCATCGTTTCGTACTGCGCCGGCGACGTGCAGGCGACGGACAACGATCGCATTCCGCATCTCTTCAGCTTTTGTCGGGCTCTCGGCGCGACGGTGGTCAACGGCGACTTCGTCGCGCCGGAGACGCTTGCAATTCTCGACGCCGAAGCAGAGAAGTCGGGCCTTCGCTTCTGTGTTGAGAATCACCTGAATTCTCCAAGGTTCGAGCGACCCGAGCAGTTGCGCTCGGTGCTGGCGCAAAGCTCGCCAGCCATCGGCATCAACATTGATATCTCCCACCTTGTCGCTGCCGGATTCGACCCGGTCACGACAATCGATGGCTTTTTTGATCGCCTCTACCACGTCCAGTTTGAGGACAATTCCAGAACTGACGAACTGGGATTCGCTCTTTACGGACACGGTGTCGCCAAACTCGACAAAGTGGTGCGTCTGCTCGCTGACCGAAGATATTCGGGCATTCTCTCCGTCGAACACCATGAAGAGTACCCGTACGATCCCGACGCTGCTTTGAAGGTTGCAAGGGCGTACATCGAGACGCATCGCTCCGCACCGCATTACAGCAACTGATCAACACAATCCCGCCTTTAGATCTGGCAGTCCCCTGGGGCGATCGGTCGGGCGGTGGAGCGGTCGCATCCCACCTCTCTCGGAGAACCGAATGAACATCAAATTAGCCCGGGTAACTGGGCCCAGGCGCATGGAGGTGTTTGAGGCGAGCCGACCGGTACCCGGGCCGAACGAGATGCTCATCAGGGTCGTGGCGGCCGGCGTGTGCCATTCGGACATCCCGGCATTTGCCGGGACACTGGCGCCACCCGCGGATCCGACTGGGAACACTTCGGACGGGCCGCGCCTGGGCTATCCCTACACCCTTGGCCACGAGCCGACGGGAATTGTCGAAGAGCTAGGTTCCGGCGTCTCGGAATTCGCCATCGGAGATCTTGTCTCTGGCGTCGGGTGGTATGCGGCGAACCAGTCGTTTGCCAGCCACGCCTTGCTTCGGGAGAACCTATCCGTACCAGTCCCCTCCAAGGTCCAAGCTGAGCATGCCCTCGCTGAACCGCTCGGTGCAGTCGTCAACATCGTTCGATCGAGCGGAATCAAAGTCGGAGATCGAGTGGCGGTCGTAGGGTGCGGATTCATGGGGCTCTTGACGCTGTCACTATTGCGCCGGAACCCGGACATCAACGTGTCGGCGATAGACATCCGGGACGATCGATTGAATTTGGCCGCTGAACTCGGCGCGAGTTGCATACTCTCAGCCTCCGACGACGTCGCGCTCAACCGCTACTACAAGGGCCCGCGGTCGACAGCTGGCGCTGATGTTGTGTTCGAACTCTCCGGACAGATGGCAGGCTTTGGTCTTGCGCTCAGGCTCATCAAGCAGCGAGGAGGCCGGATTGTAGCGTCATCGACCTACACTGGCACTCAGCTGTTCACGTTTGGCGAAAGCTTCATGATGAAGGCGCCAACGGTGCTCGCGGTCCATCCCGACTTTTCTCCTGACTTTCGAGACGACATGGCGACGGCGATGGCTCTGCTGGCGAGGGGTGCTTGGCCAATGGAGCAACTTGTGACGCATCGCTATTCGCTTGCGGAGTGCGAAATCGCGCACGCGGATGCGCTCGACAATAAAACTGGATACATCAAGGGAGTCGTTACGCCATGAATTCGATCAGTCCGGCAGTCGAAGTGAATAAGTCCGATCGGCAGTCGCTTCTTCGCTCCGCAGTGCGCGACATTCTTATTGCGATTGGGGAAGATCCTGACCGTGAGGGCTTATCCGAAACGCCTCGACGCGTCGCCAAGATGTATGAAGAGTGGTTCTCGGGATTGCATATCGACCCGAAGAACGTTCTCCAGACGACGTTTGCCGAAGAGAGCTATTCGGATGAGATCATCGCTGTCAAAGGGATCCCTTTCTTCAGCGTGTGTGAACACCATCTCCTCCCATTCATAGGGACGGCAACGATTTGCTACGTTCCGGCGCCAGGTCGTGTGGTTGGGCTGTCGAAGCTGGCTCGCGTCGTCGACGGATTTGCCAGGCGCCCTCAGGTGCAGGAGCGCCTGACGGCGCACGTGGCCGAGGCTGTTATGGAGGAGCTGTCGGCGACCGGGGTTCTCGTCATCATCGAAGCTGAGCACATGTGCATGTCTCTCCGGGGAGCACAAAAGCCAGGATCGAAGACGGTGACGACATATGGCCTGGGATCACTGAAGGACCTGCGCAGCCGACACGATACCCTCTCCTACCTTCGTGGGCTGTAACGGCCGCTAATACGAACCCCGTCATGCAGCCGGCTGTTCCTCGGACGATAGTCGTGGGCGCTGGTGCCGCCGGCTTAAGCTTGGCCATCTGGCTAAGGAGGCTCGGAGCAAGTCCGTTAGCACTCGAGCAGGACACGGCTGTCGGCGGACAGCTTCTGACGATTGGCAACACGATTCCTGACTACCCCGGCCTGCCAGACGTTGCAGGACCGATCTTGGCAGAGCAGATCGGCAGGCACGCACAGCTCGCCGGGGTAGAAGTTTCGTGTGGTCTTGCCGTGCGCTCGATCCTACCCCACCGCTCAGTCATCGAGACGACGGCAGGGCCAGTGCAGTACTCACGCCTCGTCATTGCGACAGGCAGCCGCCCTCGGCGGCTCGGCGTGCCCGGAGAGATGGAGATGGGTCGACGAGGAGAGGTCTATTCGGCGGCAAAGCATGCTAGGAATTTCACTCGACAGAGGGTGGCGGTGGTGGGAGGCGGCGATCGCGCGGTTGAAGGTGCGCTGCTGCTTGCTGCGGCCGGCGCGTCGGTCATACTGATCCATCGATCGCGCACCTTCCGCGCTCAACGCCATTTCGTCGAGCAACTGATGGAATGCGAGAATATAGAGGTTCGCGCCCCGGCCAACTTGGTGCGTATCATGGGGGAGGATTGTGTCCGTGCTATCGAAGTCCGGCAGAATGGAGTCCTTTCGGCGACCGACGTGCGCGCCGTGCTGGTACGGATCGGCGTCGTCGGGAATACCGAGTTTGTCGGCGGATGCGTGGCCATCGACGAAAATGGCCTTGTCGTCGTCGACGAGCTTTGCCGGACCACTGCTAGCGGCATTTGGGCTATCGGCGATGTGGTAGCGCGCTCAAGGGTATATTCCGTTTCGACGGCAGTCGGACACGCTGCGTTGGTTGCGAAGCAAATGTCGTTGGAGGCCGGCCCCATGGACTACCATACCGAGCGCCATGCGTGCGATTGAACGAATCCTAATTAACCGCAATTTCTCACTGTTCTGGACAGGCCAATCCGTCTCGCTTCTCGGGGACGCAGTTCTCGAAGTCATCCTCCCAGTGTGGATGGCGACATTATCTGGATCGCCCTCTCTGGTGGCGTTAGTTGCCGGTCTGCAGGTGCTTCCGGCAATCTTCGTGGGTCCATTTGCCGGCGTTTTTGCCGATCGATGGGACCCAAGGCGAACGATGGTGCTCTGCGATCTTTTGCGAGCAGTGACCCTGTGCGTGTTGCTAGTCCTTCCTTTCCAATATCTGCCGCATGGCATCTATGTCGTTAGTTTCGTGGCCGCGCTTTTTTCTTTGTTCTTTATTCCCTCGCGCGCAATATTGGTCCGTGGAATCGTTCCGGATCATGCCATCACTCAGTCCTGGGCACTTCTTAGAACCACGGAATCCTTGGCGCTCGTTGTCGGGCCGGCGCTGGGGGCTGGCTTGCTAGCTATTGGACCTAGGTGGGGAGTTTTATTCGACGTTGTGACCTACGCAGTCGGCGCGGCAACCCTGTGTATGATTGCCATTGGCCGATCAGAAAGACCAGTGCCACTCAAAGGTCGCTCCGATGGAGCACTGTTTGTAGAACTCCTCGACGGTATTCGTCACGTGCGGCACGGCGCGAAACTCATGGTCATTTTCGGTGCGAGTGCGATCGTCAATGTTGTGGGATTCATTTGGTTCACCGTCGACGCCTTCTTTGTAGAGCAGTCACTTGGGCTTCCCAAAGAAGCAGTGGGTCTGCTCTGGGCTTGCTCTGGGGTCGGTGGCTTTGTCGGTGGCGTTATGCAGGCGAAGTTTGCTTTCCATCCCCATCGGGTACTGAGCATAGGGATTCTCGTGAAAGGGATATCTCTTATTTTCTACGCAAATAGCAATCAGATCTATGCTGCTGCGTTGGCAGCCGGCGTTTCTGGCCTGTCTGGCGTTATAGTTACCATAGCAGCAATGACTATAATCGTTAACGATACACCTCATTCAGTTCTCGGTAGAGTGACGGCGCTCTACGAAACCACTTCGCATTTGACGACTTTGGTGGGGATCGCATTCATTGTGGCAATCGGAGCTTACGTCAAGGCGGCTGATATACTCTTTGTCGGTGGGATTTTTATGGTCTGCACCGGGATTCTCACTCATTTTGCATTGCAGAGGCGCGGGGGCGCTGATTAGGTGGCTTGACAATTATTTCGCGGAAAACATTCATTCGGTCCCGGCGGCCTGCTGGAGCTTGTACGACGTCCGACGCATGACCCTCGATATCTGGATAACCCAGCTCGATGCAATTGTCGATCGTCTGAAAGGCCAGCCTATCGGCCTAGTTGCTACGCGTTCCTTTCGGGCGCCCAAACGGTTTCGACGAAACCGTAGGTATCGTGGCGTCGCCAGAGGAAACTATCCTTTAGCCCCTTACCTTATATTAATACGCCGACCAGAAAAGGGATCGTGGGCTGCCTCAATGCGATGCGGAGGAATTGTCGGCAACTCCGTCCTTGTCATGCACCGCGAAGCGATCGACCATCGTCGCACTGGCATGGTTGAGGCCGATCACCTCGACCGCATGGCCATGCCGGCGTGCCTTCAGCACCACCCGGTCGAGCGCACCGATCGCCGAGATGTCCCAGAAATGGGCGCCGTCGACGTCGATCACGATGCGGTCCAGCGGCTCCAGCACGTCGATCGCATCCGAGAAGGTGCCGGCCGAGGCGAAGAACACCTGCCCCTCCACCCGATAGGTCCGGGTCCGCCCGTCGGCCGAGAGGGTCGAGGTCACCCGGCTGAGGCGCGACACCTTGCCGGCGAAGAACACGCCGGACAGCAGCACCCCGACCAGCACGCCCTTGGCCAGGTCGGCGGTGGCGACGACGGTGGCCACCGTGGCCAGCATCACGACGGAGGACGGAACCGGGTTGGTCCGCAGCCGGGCCAGCGAGCGCCAGGAGAAGGTGTTGATCGACACCATGATCATGACCGCGGTCAGCGCCGCCACCGGCACGATCGCCAGCAGGTCCTGCAGGGCGACCAGCAGCACCAGCAGGAAGCCGCCGGCGACCAGGGTCGACAGCCGGCCGCGGGCGCCGGAGGAGACGTTGATGACCGACTGGCCGATCATGGCGCAGCCACCCATGCCGCCGAACAGGGCCGAGGCGATGTTGGCGAGGCCCTGGCCGCGGCATTCCCGGTTCTTGTCGCTCGGCGTGTCGGTCATGTCGTCGACGATCTGCGCCGTCAGCAGGGATTCCAGCAGCCCGACCGCGGCCAGGGTCAGCGACACCGGCAGCAGGATGCGCAGGGTCTCGAGCGTGAACGGCACCGAGGGCAGGCCGAAGCTGGGCAGCGCCGAGGGCAGCTCGCCGAGATCGGCGACGGTGCGCACATCCAGGTGGAAGCCGACGCTGACGCCGGTGAGCACGGCGATGGCGACCAGCGGCGACGGGATCGCCCGGGTCAGGTACGGGAACCCGTAGATGATGGCGAGGCCGAGCGCGATCAGCCCGTAGGTCGCGCTGGGCACCCCCACCAGCTGCGGCAGCTGGGCGATGAAGATCAGGATCGCCAGGGCGTTGACGAAGCCGGTCATCACCGATTGCGAGACGAACCGCATCAGGCGGCCGAGCTTGAGGAAGCCGGCGACGATCTGGAACACGCCCATCAGGATGGTGGCGGCGAACAGGTACTGGATGCCGTGGTCATGGACCAGGCCGGTCATCACCACCGCGGTCGCGGCGGTGGCGGCCGAGATCATCGCCGGCCGGCCGCCGGTGAAGGCGATGACGATGGCGATCACCACCGAGGCGAACAGCCCGATCTTCGGGTCGACCCCGGCGATCACCGAGAAGCCGATCGCCTCCGGGATCAGGGCCAGGGCGACGACGAGGCCGGACAGGACATCGCCGCGGATGTTCGAGAACCAGTCGCGGACCAGGGAGGAACGCATGTTCATGGAGGGGTACCCGCAATAGACATGGGCCGCCGCCGCAGGTGCCTGCAGGGACGGTCTGTCTTGTCATTTGCGTTGTCCGGCGGATCGGCGGCCGGAAGAGCCACCCGGGATTTCACCGGGTCCAGTCGAATGATGATGCATAGCCTGAGGTCACGCTGCATTGCAACGTGTGATGCGATGTCTGACTTTGTTTGCCCTGAGAATGCCGGACGAATGGATCAGCCCTGACGCTGTTGATTGAGGTAGGTGTCATGGCGACATCAGACACTGTGCTTGCCGATCTTGGACCTCTATGCGCGTTGCCGCCGACGTGCCTGCCTACGCCGGCAGCCCCGGCTTGAGGACGAATCGGTGCCTGCGAGGACGTCAAGCTGAAGGTCTGCCTCAGCCGATGGCTCAGATAGAGCAACCTACTAACTCATTGTATTCATTGATCGATATTGACAGTTATCGCGCACTGGATGGTTTGTTTCGTGGTGATCCTGGGATAGAATCGCCCGTAGCGGCCGTCGTCACGGCCAGGAGAGCGGAGCGCGAGACGACCGATGATCGTCCACATCAACGGCTGGCCCGGGGTCGGCAAGCGCACCGTCGCGGCGCTTCTCGCGGCTCGGCTCGGCGCCCGTCTGATCGACAATCATCTGCTGCACGACGTCGCCATCCGATGCGCCGGCATCGACGACCCGGCGCGCTGGCCGCTCTACGAGACCGTCCGCGCGGCCGCTTATCGGGCTTTGGCGGATCGGCCGCGATCCGACACCTTCGTCATGACGGATGCCCTGTGCGCCGGCGCCCCTCGCGAGCGCGACGCCTGGCGCCATGTCGTCGCCCTGGCCGAGGCGCGGGGCGCGCCGCTCGTACCGGTGGTGCTCGAGGCCGATGAGGCCGCGCTCCGCGCTCGGATCCAAAGCCCGGACCGTCGCGGACGCAAGCTGGCCGATCCCGAGGCGCTGTCGGCGATGATCCGTTCGGACCGACTGCTGAAGCCCGATGTCCCCGAACGGCTCGACATCGACACCACCCATCTGGCCGCCGCGGATACGGCCGCCCTGATCGAGGCGCATGTGCTGGCCGCTCGAGGCGACCTGTTGCCGGCGAGCGCCCGCCATCTGGTGCTGGCGCCATGACTCAAGAGACGTCGCTCAGCGGCACGGTCGGGGAGGGCGCCCGCGCGGTCGACGGCGTGCCGGCAGCGATGGCGCTGCCCGACGGTGCTCTGACCGAGGCCCAGCGTGCCGAGATCCGCCGGCTCGCCGAGCGGGCGGACGAGTTGGTCGAGGCCGCTCTCTCCGAGAACACGCGTCTGGCCTATGGCAAGGCCTGGCGGGCCTGGAGCGAGTGGTGCCTGGGCTTCGGCCTCGATCCAACCGGCCAGGACTCGTCGGCCGCGGCCGATACCCGCTGGTTCGTCATGCACCTGACGGCGCTTTCGGAATCGCGCTCGCTGTCGACCATCCTGCTGCGCCGGGCCGCGGTGGTGGCGATCCGCAAGCGGCTGAAGCGGCCGCTCGCGCTCGACGACGCCGAGTTCGAGGCGTTCCTCAAGGGCCTGCGCCGGACCAAGGGCGCGCGGCCGACCCGCAAGGCGGCGCTGCTCGAGCCGAACCTGCGCGCCGCAGCCCTGGTGCTGACCCCGGGCACGCACCCGGATCTGGCCGGCATCGAGCTGGACGGCGGAGTAGGGGAGGGACGTCGCGCGCTACGCGACATGGCGTTGCTGCTGATCGGCTTCGCCGGCGGCTTCCGCCGTTCCGAGCTCGCCGCCTTCGATCTTCGGGACGCGACCTTCTCGGCCGAGGGCCTGGTGCTGTTCGTCGGCCGCTCCAAGGCCGACCAGGAGCGGCACGGCGCCGAGGTGGGCATCGAGACGGTGCCCGGTTCGACGCTTTGCGCCGTGACGGCGCTGCGCCGCTGGCTCGAGGTCCGCGGCGACGCGCCCGGGGGCCTGTTCTGCCGCCTCGACCGCGGCGGCAACCTGGTGGGAGGCGCCGACGGCCGGCTGCTGCCGATTGACCCGGCGACGATCGCCCGTCTGGTCAAGCGTGTGATCGCCCGCACCGGCCTCGGCACGGAGGACTTTTCAGCCCACAGCCTGCGGGCCGGGATGATGACCGCGGCGGACCTCCTCGGCATTCCGCTCGAGAAGGCCATGGAGCATGGCCGGTGGAAGAGCTTCAGTTCGGCCCGGATCTACCGCCGGCACGAGAGCCTGTGGGTGGGGAATTTCACCGGAAGGCTGCTCGCGAAGAAGTAGGCCGGAAGACGGCCGTCGATGGCCGGATCGTCCCCGTTCCGGTCGGCCGGGTCGGCTAGTGGGTGCCCGAAATCGGCCATCCAACACGGCGCCTCGAAGCGGACATGGCCGGATTCGACCCCAAGCGGTCGCGGGCATGGCGACCAGACGATTGGTCCGCATCCGGCTCATTTCGGACTGCCCCCGCGTTGCCTCTGGAGGCCGCTCCGTCCCCTTTGCCGACATCCGGAAGCAGTCCAGGCCGCTCCGAACCAGACACTGCCCGTCGCTGCGGCGGCTCTCCTATCGATACCCGCAGACAGACGGCTCGTGCACGCCTAAGCATCTTGGTTATGATGCGGCCAGGGCCGGGGATCAATGGGCAAAACCAGATTCTTAATGTAGAATCGAAAGAGGCTGGGGATGCAGGATTCATGACAGCAACAATAAACAAGTCGGGTTCGGAATCAGCGGGACAGCAACGTCGATCGAGTGCGGGATTTGTAGTTACGGATTGCACAGAGATCGCCTGTTTTATTTGTGCAAGTGCGCCGACGTGACTAGCCTCGCTGTTCGACTGATGGAGATCGACGACACGCAGCTCGAAGAATTTATCGAGCTGTGGGTGGAGCGTCGTTCCCAGCAATACGATCGGGTCGAGCGAATCGGCGCGGCAAACGACAAGGGCCGCGACGTGATCGGCTTTCTGACCCGCACCAGGCACGAAGGGCCTTGGCATCTCTTTCAGTGTAAACGGAAGACGCGAGGCGGCAAACTTGGAAAGTCTGAGGGGCTCGCCGAACTCGGCAAGGTGTTCTTCCATCATAGTCAGGGTGCGTACAAAACTCTCCCCGAAAAATATGTGTTCGTCGCGCCGCGCGGCATCGTCGGCTCGTTGATGGATCTGATTAACAACCCTTCGACTCTGGGAACCGCGTTGATCGAGGGCTGGGATGAGAACTGCTCCAAGAGCATAACCCGGCGAGAGACGGTGGCGCTAACGGCGGAAATCAGAGCGGCGATCGAGGGATTCGATTTTTCGCGCGTCGAGCACCTGACTGCCCCGATGCTCGTGAAGGACCAAGCCGCGGGACCAGCCTTGTCCAAGGTGCTTGGTTTGGTGCCGGACGAGGCGCCCGTGGGCGAAGCACCGCAGGCCATTCAGCCGGAGGAGGCGCAATATGTCGACCAGCTCCGTCACGTCTATGGAGAGGCCAGCGGAGGCACCTTCACATCGGCCGACGATGTCCTGGCGCATGCGGATCACGGCGAGCATTTTCGCGATCAGCGCACGCGCTTTTTCGAAGCTGCCTCTTTCAAGCGGTTTCACCGAGACAACACTGCTCCAGGCGCGATCGGGACGTTTGAGGACGATGTCTATCACGGCGTCATCGAGGTGCACCGCGATCGGCACGAGACTCTTTTGCGGCGTGTCGATGCGGTCATGAAGCACGCGTCGATCTTGCCGGCGAGTTTGATCGGCCGCACGGTGCGCGTCCCGGTAAAGCAAGGGGTTTGCCACCACCTGGTAAATGACGGGCGGCTGAAATGGGCACCGTGAGTGAGAGCGATTTCGGAGGATTGTTCAACTCTCCTCTCGAGGCGGGCATCAGAGCCGTCGTGGTGCTGGAGCATTTGCGGCCGGAGACGCTGGACCTCGCCGAGATGGTCCTATTCGACCACGTCGTGGTGCACACCGCTGATCTTGGCGGTCCGCCTAGCCTGCATCCCGAGGTCCCCGGCCGAAAAGGTGAGCTTCTCGTTCGGCGGAGATTGATCGAGGCGAGCTTGCTGCTCATGCAGCGATGCCATCTCATTGACCAAGAGAGCGCCGAGGACGGCTTCGTTTATCGCGCCTCCGAAGAGGCCGCGGCCTATGTCGAGCTGCTCGAAACGGACTACTCCGTGCAGATGAAGGCTTGTGCTCGTTGGCTCGCGGAGCAGGTAAGGAGCCACAGCAAGGCGCAGTTCAAGCGGCTGGTGCGGGAACGGATCGGCGATTGGACCGAAGCGTTCCAGACAGGCCCAACATGAGCACTTCCAATCCCGCGCGCTTCTTCCTTCGCCGTCTTGCGATTACGGGGCCTGAAAAAAAGCCCGTCACCCTCATGTTTGGAGAGCGCATCAACGTCATTTGGGGCGCCTCGAACAGCGGCAAGTCCTATATCGTCAAGGCGCTCGACTTCATGTCTGGCGCCAAGACGCCCCTGCCGCCGATCACGGAGGCCCAGGGCTACGACAAATGCTGGCTCGAGATCGAACTTCCTGTGACCGGCCCTGTGACGCTGGAGCGGGCGATGAAGGGCGGAGATTTCGGTCTCCACATCGGTTCGGTGGATCCGGAGTCTGCTGGTCGGCCCGATCGGACACTATCCTGGGATCACCGCGGCAAAGGCGAGAGCCTGTCGGGTTTTCTGCTCGGCGAGCTCGGGGTCGGCACGAAGGAGATTGCTCGAACCCTGACGGGCGACAAGAACGTTTTCACCTTCCGGCACTTTGCCGCCTACGTTTACACTGAAGAAACGAACATGATGGGGGAGTGGAGCCCCATTCGAATTTCAGACCGCAGTGGTGAAACATTCGACAAGAACGTTCTGAAGTTCATCCTGACCGGCCTCGACGATTCCGCGATCGTCACCACGCAGAACCCCGATTCCCAGCGAACCGCGAATTTGGGCAAAGTCGAAATAATCGACGAAATGATTGCGGCCGCGCAACTGGAATGGGAGCGGGATTATCCCGGCGACCCAGACTTAAACGATCAGGCCGAAAAGCAAACCGCAGCGATCCGCGACCTCCAGCAGACCATGGCGTATCGCCAATCGCTTTTGGACGAGCTTCGTCTGGATCGTCGGTCGAAAATGGAATCTCTCAGAGACACCCAGGAGCGTCGGACCGAGATATCACTCTCCCTGCAGCGATTTGCCTTGCTCAAGAGCGTCTACGAAAGCGACCTGCAGCGACTGGCATCGCTCGAGGAAGGGGGCGCGGCTCTGCTGGCGGGCGCACGCAGGCCCTGCCCGGTCTGCGGCGCGGATCCATCGCATCAGCTTCACGCGCATGGGATCGACGAGGTCGAGATAACCCAGAGGGCGGTTCGGGCCGAGATGGCTAAGATCGCGTCGGAGCGGGCCGACCTTGCGAAGGCAACACGTTCTCTGGAAGCCGAACAAGAAGGATTGCTGAAACGCGCCGAGCGGCTGTCAGACGAGATCGAAGGCGTTGACGGACAGCTCGATGAGGTGAAGCCGCTGGAAGTCGCCACGCGCCGAACCTACGAGGAGCTGGACGCGGCCCGCTTCGTGACCAAGCAGGGCCTCGCCCTGCGACAGCGCGTTGACGAGCTTCATCGCCGAAAGGCGCAGCTTGAGGCCTTCAAACCGAGGTCCCTGCCGCGCGGTAGCGTGACTTCCGGCATAGATGGAGTGACGGGACACGAATTTGCGACCACCGTGCAGACGGTGCTTCATGCTTGGCAGTTTCCAGGGCTACCGACCGTCTCCTTCGACGATAAGACGCACGATATTCTCATTGACGGAAAAAGCCGTCGCGCCAACGGCAAGGGCGTCCGGGCGTTGATGAACGCCGCTTTCAAGATCGGCGTCATGCTGTACTGCCGGCAGAAGGAGCTTCCCCATCCAGGAATCGTGGTTCTCGACAGTCCTCTGCTAAGCTACCGCGATCCCCTCACCTCCAGGCATGGCGAGTTGGGTGCTGACGAAAAGCAGGTGAAGGATAGCGGGCTCAAGGAACACTTCTATCGGTTCCTGGTGGAGCAGAAAGATATGGCTCAGTTCGTAATCATAGAGAACGACCCGCCTCCAATCCTCCTCGGCGAAGGATCGATCGTGACATCCTTCGCCGGTTCGCAGGGAACTGGTGAGCGGCGAGGCTTGTATTGAGGCGGAGATCCGGCAAGGCGCACCGCCGGTAGGATTCTGGAAGTTGCTTGGTCTCGATCGATCGCGCCTGGTGGGAGCATCTCGCTCCGAAAGCGATGCATCGCCGGTTTCGCTAGGGCGAGACATTGCGGCGCCAATTGTGTCGGTCCGAGTACGGCGCACACCGGCTTAGGATCGCAAGGCAGAAGCGCGGGGCGAGCCGCCCGATGCCGACACATTATCGTGGGAGCGGCCTTCTACGACGATAGCAATGGCGACACCGTCGAGTATCAACGCCGCATACGACTGACCCTCACTGACGAGGCGGTCTCCAAAACGAGGTATCTGAACGACGCGGCCTCTGGCGGCAGCTGTCGCTGTTCCCGAAGACCTACGAGGACGTCTGGCGCGAATGGTTCTTGCCGACCGCGTTGGGCGAGTGGACGTCGGCCCCTACGGTATGTGAACGGTCTCGGTCACTTCAGGGTCGGCGAACACGCCGCGTGCCCGCAGCGCATCAGCCTGCCGACGATAGTCAGGTGATAGATCTCTTGCGTCGAACACCCGGAGCAGCCGGATCGGGTCGTCCCAGGCGCGATTGTTGATCCCGAGCCCGACGATCGTGTCGCCGCCGAAGCGATCGGCCGCGACGATGATGTGGTCGCTCAGGTCCTGCAGGCACCAGCGGTCATGGTCGGCGATCGGCACCCCGGGTCGTGGTGGCGGAAAGGTCATCAACATGTAGCGGACGCCTGGGCTGGAGGCGCTCTCGAGGGTCAGCGCCCAGGACGCCGCCTGGTTGGGCTCGTCCAGCAGATCAAGAAAGCCGTCGACGATCATCCGGCGCGAGAAGCGCGACTCCTGGGCCAGCAGGCGCATGGCAGCCTCATGGTTGGGGGCGTCGGGGTGGCCGTCGCCCGCCTGCAGGGCCAGATATTCGCGGTGGAAGTCGTCGACCATCGCGTCGATCAGTTGGCTCGGCCGGTCCTTCTCGGCCGTCGCCAGATCGCGCTCGGACCCCGCGAAGCTGTCCCAGAGGCCGTCGATCCGGCGCGACAGCGTGGTACCCGGGCCGTCAACCCGATACCCCAGCCCCTGCATCCAGTTGATTGTCGCATGGGCCAAAAGGTCGAGTTCGCGGAAGCAAAACCCGCCGCCACCGGCCAGGGCGGCGGCGCGCGAGGCGAGGTATGCGATGAAGTCCGGGGCGGTATCCAGCCGTTCGAGCAGCAGATCGATGGCGTCGCCGTCGAAGAGGTGGACGAACTGACCCCGCAGCTCGAGCGGGCCCACTGTAAACGGCTTGCCGGGGGCTGCATCGTCATAGCTTAGTGGCGACCACCCCGGCGGCCGCACTGTGGGGTCCTTGGCCGGGCGAGCGACACCGACCAGGTGGTAGCGGCGCCGGTCGTGTGGGGCCAAGGGGAAGGCCAGCGGTTGGCGCGCGCCTGCGTCCACGAAGACGCGGGTCTCGGGCATCTCCAGCCGGCGCAGGGCGCCGCCCAATTGCTTCAGGCTGTCGTCCACCGCCGCCGTCGACCAGCGCGACCAGGCGATCTCTGGCCCGGCGGCGACTTCGAATTCGCAGGCCTTGTCCGAGATGACGATCACGTCATCGCCGAATGGGATGACGAGGTCTGAGATCTCCTTGCCCGCCTTGTAGGCCGGGCCGAGGATCGCCCAGGGCTTCAGGAAGGTCCGCTCGGCAAGCTGGAGCAGGAAGGATTCGGATCGGCTGGCGGGCATGAGACGGGCACGGTGATTGGGGCAGGGCCACAATCCAAGCGTGAGCTGGGCCCCGCTCTAGATTGGGTGGCGGGGCCCGTTCTGCTAGGATGATCTTGAGAGGAAGGAAACGTCGGACGACACCCAGCAAAAGGCGGACCCCGCGCAAGAACAGGCGCACGACGCCGACCACGTCGCGCCCGTGGCCACCTTGGCGAGCGGCGTACCGGGTGCGTCTTTCGACGAGCTCGAGAAGACCGAAGGCCTGACGGACAAGGCCGGCAAGCTGCGCGCCCTTGTCGTCGGCGACGGGGTCATGGCCGAGCCGGCCATGCGGGCCATCCTGTTCCCGGATACGACATGATCGATGGCAACGTCGGCCTTGGGTCGCGTGCGGTCAGGTCCGCTTCGTAGCCCTGGCTGAGACGGCCAGTTTCAGGCGCGATCTGAGACCCAAGCGGAGTGAGAATGGCCGGATCCTGCGGGTTCTAGCGACGTCCGGTGTTGGGGCGCCGACGCGATGACCACATATGGCGCGCTTCGGACGCGAAGCTGAGCGAGCTGGTAAACTCGGTGGCCGGAAACAAGGCATCTACGACGTTCGCGGGTGCTTGCCGGGCCCCTAGCCTCCAGGCGGCACAGGCCGGACTTTCTCGGCCACTGCAGGAGGAGCATGCCATGACAAAGCTCAGGGAACTCGCGATCGAAGCCCATGGGGGATTGCAGCGTTGGCGGCAGTTCGAACGGCTGTCGGCTGATCTTCAGCAGGGAGGGGTGCTGTGGCCGTTGAAGGGGCAGCCGCAGACCCTCGAACGCACCACGGTCACGGTGGACCTGCGCAGGGAATGGGCCTCCCATGCGCCGTTCGGCGCCGGGCACCGCCATTCCGAATTCGAGCCCGGGCGGGTGGCCCTGGAAGCCGCGGACGGGACAGTGCTGGAGGAGCTCCGGGATCCTCGAAAGAGCTTCGCAGGCCACACGCTGCAGACGCCGTGGACGGAGCTTCAACTGGCCTACTTCGCCGGCTGCGCCATGTGGACATATCTCAACACGCCCTTCCTGCTCGCCTGGCCRGGGGTTGAGRCCGAGGAGATCGAGCCGTGGCGGACGAGCAAGGGGCTCTGGCGCCGTCTCGCCGTCCGCTTCCCGGCTCACATCGCGACGCACAGCGCGGTGCAGACGCTCTACTTCGATGGCGAGGGGCTGCTGAAGCGGCATGACTATGACGTGGAGATCGCCGGCAATACGCCGGGCGCCCGCCTGGTCGACGACTATGTGGACGTCTCGGGCATCAGGGTTCCGACCAGGAGGCGCATCTTCGCGCGGCAGCCCGACGGCGGCTTCAGCGAAGAGCCGCTGGTGGTGTCGATCGATATGTCCAATATCCGGCTGAGCTGACGTCCGGTTTCTAAAGCATGGCGAGGCTGCCTGCTTCGTTGCGGATYGCTCTGGGCACCTCGCCATGCGCACGGATGAAGGCCTGGCGCATGCGCTCGCGGTTTGCGAAGCCCGACGACCTCGATGGGCAGCCGGCTCTGCTCCAGCATCAGTTTCGCGGCCTCGATCCGCAGGGCCTCGACCGCCTTCGCCGGGGTCGTTCCGGTCTGCGAGCGGAAGAGACGTGTGAACTGCCGYGGGCTCAGGCACGCCGCGCGCGCCAGATCCTCCGTGCTTAGGCTCTCGCGCAGATTCTGCCTGGCATAGGGGGTACCGGCSCGTGTGGCACAGCTATCTCATGGCGTGCCCGAAGGCGGTCTTGCGACCGGCAACTATTTCGCTGCGCATCATATGAACGRATGACGCCGCGTCGGCYCCGATATGGGAGTCTTCCTACGGCACCCTGAGGGCGCTAACGCGCGAGCATCCCGCAAGTGATCCGGCTGCAACAGCGGAGCGGCGCCTTCTCACCGGCGGCTCAGGAGCCRCTAGCCTGTTCTCTGCGGGATGAATCGATGACGTCCAACGCGACTTTCCAGACGATTGTGGGGTTCGCCCTGAGCTATGCGGGCATCCTTGTTATTCCCGGTCCCAACATGTTGGCCATCGGCGGCATTGCTGCCCTGCGGGGCCGGCGCGCGGCGCTGCCGTTCTGCATCGGCATGGCAATCGGCGCAGGCCTGCTGGCGCTGATGCTGCACCARGCCCTGAGTCTATCGGTGGCCCTGAGCRGGATCGCGTTGTCCGGACGGGCCGTCGGCGCGCTTCTTCTGGCGCTTATGGCGCTGCAGCTGCTGCGGCAGCGTGTGCCTGTCGGCGAGGTCGGGCTGGGACGCGGCGAAGGTCCGGTGTTCGTCGCTTTCGGGGCAGGGCTCTGCATCGCTGCCACCAACCCGTTGACCGGCGCGTTCTTCCTGTCGCAATTCCTGGTCATGGCGACACAGCTGCCCGAGCCGGCGCAGACTTGCGTGCTGCTGATGGTGCCGCTGGAGGCGCTCGGCGTCGCCCTGCTGGCGGCATCGCTACTCGGCAGCTCCCGGGCCAGGCGCGCGGCGCGGGCTTGGCACCGGCCGATCCGCTTCCTCGCCGCTGGCGCGCTCCTGGCTCTGGCGGCACGGTCTTTTTATTCGCTCGTCGGGTAGGGGTGACCGGTCTTGGTGATGATTTAGCCAGCGATTCAAAAGCTTATGGCCCTGTGCGGCTAGGCGCTCGACCCAGAGAGCTTCTGATGCAAGCGATCGCTCTTCAGTTTCGCAGATATCGAGCACTCGGAAGCGCGGCGTACTTCCTGTCTTAGTCACATCCCAGATCCAAGCCCGGATTGGACGGAGGCGGGAATGTGGCCGCTCCGTTCGTGTCTTCAGGTGATCTGCAATTCGCCTTGCGAAGCTGCCGCTCTGGCCCACATAGACGAATTCGTCGGTCCGTGGATCAAGGATCGCGTAGGTCACGTAGAGGCCCGCTGCCAGGTCCTCAACGCACCATAGACTCCCATCGTCCACGTGACGAAGCCATTCGATCGCCGACGCAGTGGCCGCCGGCTGCGCAGTGCGTCTGTGGGCGGCATGAACGTCGCGTTTGATGTGCCCTGCTCGATCGGTACAGGGTTGGCGTGAAGCAGCGCCGCAACGCCGGCAAGGATGTTCGAGCGGATCGGACATCGGCTGTCCCCGATGCAGCGCTGCACTCCATTGACGTCACGTCGGGTCCAAACTGACTGGCAACTCTACGAGCTGCTGCAGGTCGGCGAGAACAGATCGAAGCGGCGGCCAGGGGAACTCGTCGTCATCCGACCGAGACTGACCGATGGAGAGCACCATGGCGAGCTTGGCAGCCATGCCGGCCAACGTTCCGGCTGGCACCTGCCAGATGGTTTCGGTCAGCGTGTCCCAGCGGTCCCAGGCGAGATTGACACGTTCTTCCGCTGGACCGAACCCGATTGCCGCCGCCGCCATCTCCCAGCGGCGCCGGTGAGCCGCGAACTCGCGGTGCAGCCTTTGCCGAAGCTCTTCCGTCCCCGGCAGGTCCTCCAGCAGCGCGTCGATCTCTGCCGGCTCGCAGGCCGAAACCGGCTCCGCCTCGCCCGGAACTGGTACGATCACGCGCGGCATGCCGACGGTACGGAGCAGGACGCCCTCCTTCTTCTGCCAATCGTCCTGCCAAGCATCGAGCTCGGCATCGAGAGCCCGCCATTCCTGGAAGAGATCGAGTACTGGATCGGAGCTGGCGCCGCGGCGCCGGGCATCGGCTGCGTTGATCGAGAGGACGGTGGCGCCGCCGAGCAGGTCGCGGCGGCTGAGCGCAGGCAAAGTCGTGATATCGTCGGAATCAGCCATGATCCGGCTCCCTGAAGCTGGATTGTGGTCAGGCCGGGCGGGGTGTTTCCGCACCTCGTCCGGCCGCCTGTCCTAGACCGCTGATCAATCCTCACTCGACGAACGCGCGCAAGCGGTTGCTCACACGGCAATTCTGCCATAAGAGGGATTGATACCAACGGGATCATGCCCGTTGATCCTTTTGGGATCAAGAGGAAAGTGATAACACCAGGCCAGATTAGGGCGGCGCGCGGATTCCTTGGGATCTCTCAAGCCGAATTAGCTCGTGCGGCGGGCGTGTCGGTCCCCACGATCAAGCGCAGCGAAAGCGATGGCGAGCAAACTCTTAAGGTCAGTGACGAAATGCGAGCTCGGATCCGGGCGGCGCTGGAGAATGCCGGCATCGAGTTCACTAACGGCGAGGTTCCCGGCATTCGCATCAAGAAGCCGGTCCGGCCGTAGCGGCGGATCGAGCGACATAGGCTCCCAAGGCGCAGGAGGGGCGAAGGGCTCTGCCCCTCGCCCTGCAAGGGGCGGGTCCTCGCCATGCTCGCCGCGTCGCGTGCGCTCCCGCGGCTGCGCGTGGCTCTGGTCCCGGCGCCCTTGCCCCCACTCCCCGGTCCTCGCCGGACGGGCAGGGGTTGATGCAGCGGCATCAACCCGCTGCCGCGAAGCAAGGGGAGACTGCCAATGTCCGCTTTCGTCGTCGTCCAGGAGCATATCGACGAACTGGTCTCGGCTGCCATCGATCTGGAGATCCGCGCCCGCCTCGTGACCGACCGAGGCTATCGACAGGTGAACCACGAGAACGCCAACGATTTCGGCCGGATGCTCTGGGCCGAGAACATCCGCTCCGTCATTCATCGCTACCGACTGTCCGGCACCGAGGAGGCAGCGGAGTACGAGGCCGCAGTCGGGGCCAATCGCTTCACCTGGCGCCCTGTGCCGCCCGGTCGAGCTGCCAAGCGCTTGGCCTGCTTCGAGTACCAAGCCTGCGAATGCGAGGATTGGGAAGAGAGCCTGGCCTACGACTTCGGCTCTCAGATGGCCCGGGCGCTGATTACAAAGCTGCCGGGCTATGCCGAAGCGCCGTGGTGAAGTTCGATGCTGCCGGGTCGCGCTCGATGTGGCCCGGCAGGTAGAAGAGCGGGTGCATTCACCGATGCACTCTCGAATATATTCCAGAATGTATTCGGCCGGTTGCGCGTCGACCTGCGATCTTCTGCTATCATCATGCATGATCGCGGAGTTGAGTATCCGTGAAGGCCGGCAGCCGTATTGACCGGTTGTTGTCCCGGTTCGATGTTCGCCTGATGCCGAGCTGCGGCAGGAGATCGGCGATGGAATCGGACTGGGAACGGGCCGGCCAAGCACCGCCCGCCAACGACAATGCCGGCCAAGCCGGCAGGATTGATCCACGCCTGCTTGTGATCGCCTGGGCCATCGGCCGGCAGATCGCGCGGGAGCTGCTCCGGGCCGAGGCCGCCAATGACAACCGGCCGAACGTATCAGACCAGGGGAGAGACGAGATATGACCCAGGTTGCCCTTTACGCCCGCTATTCCGACGACAGCCAGAACGCCGCCTCGATCGAGGACCAGTTTCGCATCTGCCGGGAGCAGGCTGAGCGTGAGGGCATGGTCGTGGCCTGCACCTACCAGGACCCCGCTATTTCAGGCGCCAGCATCATCCAGCGGCCCGCCATCCAGGCCTTGCTCAAGGCGGCGCAGCGCCGCCGCTTCGAGGTGGTCATGGCCGAAGCTCTCGACCGGATCAGCCGGGATCAGGCGGATGTGGCGATCCTCTTCAAGCACCTCCGCTTCGCTGGCGTGCGCATCGTCACCCTGGCGGAGGGCGAGATCACGGAGCTGCATGTCGGGCTCAAGGGCACGATGAACGCCCTGTTCCTGAAGGACCTCGCGGCGAAAACTCATCGCGGCATCCGCGGCCGGGTGGAGAAGGGCCGGTCCGGCGGCGGGCTCTGCTATGGCTATGACGTGGTCAAGCGCACCGATGCCGAGGGCGACCCGCTCCGTGGTGAGCGGCGGATCAACGAGGCCGAGGCCACTGTGGTCCTGCGGATCTTCCGGGAGTTTGCGGCCGGCCGCTCGCCGCATGCGATTGCGACCGGGCTGAACGCTGACGGCATCCCCGGGCCACTTGGCCGGGAGTGGGCCGACACCACCATTCGGGGCCATGCCTCCCGCGGTACTGGCATCCTCAACAACGAGCTTTATGCCGGGGCGCTGGTCTGGAACCGGCTTCACTTCGTCAAGGACCCGACCACCGGCCGGCGGGTGTCGCGGCCGAACCCAGAGGCGAAGTGGATCCGCACCGAAGTGCCGGCGCTTAGCATCGTCGGCGATGAGCTGTGGCAGGCCGTGAAGGCGCGGCAGGCCGTCCTGGCGAAACAGTTCGAGGCGACCACGATCGCGGTGCGCAAGGCGCGGGCGAAGACAATGCACAGCCTGCGCCGTCCGGCCTTTCTGCTGTCGGGTCTGCTCATCTGCGGCTGCTGCGGCGGCAAGTACGGCATCATGGCCGCGGGCCGCTACGGTTGCCTCGCGCACTTCCGACGTGGGCGCTGCGATAACTCAAGGACGATCATGCGGGAGAAGATTGAAAAGCGCGTGCTGGCCGGCCTGACCGATAAGCTGATCTCGCCTGAAGCGGTGGCAGAGGCAGTGCGATCCTGTGTCGAGCAGACCAACCACGAGAACCATGAGCGGAGGGCGCGGGAGGAGGCGGATCGTGCCGCCCTGATCCGGATCGAGCGCGGCATCCGCGGCATCATGCAGGCAATCGAGGACGGCATGTACCAGCCGTCGATCAAGGCACGCATGAACGAGCTGGAGCGACAGAAGGCCGACATCGAGGCCCGACTCAACGAGGCGCCGGCCGACATCCCGGATGTGCATCCGAACGTGGCTGAGATCTATCGGCGGAAGGTGCGGGAACTCACGGAGACCTTGGCACATCCCGAGACCCGGGACGAAGCGGCGGAGGCGATCCGGTCGCTGGTGGGGCAGGTGGTGCTGACACCGGGCGAGGGCAGGGGAGTGGTCAAGGCCCGGCTAAGCGGCGAATTGATGGCTATCCTCGACTTCGCAGCCGGCCGCCGGCCGCCGCCCCGGCCCGAAGTGATAACAACCGCGGTTGCGGGTCCCCGATTTGAACCTGCGATCGATTTGAACCTGCACTGATCCGGGCGCACCACGAGTGACTGGGGTGCATCGAACGAAGGTGCAGTGTTCATCCGTGTACTGCAGTAGGGCGTCATGGCGGCCTCGTTCGGGGCAGGGCGAGATGCCGAGGTTTCGAAGGGCGGCAGGGTTTGTGAATGTGTTTCTAACCCATTGATTTGCTGCAGGCCCCGAACTGAGGTTTGTAGACGACAAGCTGTTGATTCATTGAGGATCTTTAGCTTCCACCCGGCTCGCCACTCCCCTTCGTGAAGCGCCCGATCGAGAGGCCTCAGCCGTCGAGCCGGGCCACGCGCAGGCGCAGCGCATTGGCGATCACCGAGACCGAGCTCAGCGCCATGGCCGCCGCCGCGATCTCCGGGCTCAGCAGGAGGCCGAAGGCCGGGTAGAGGATCCCGGCCGCCACCGGCACCCCGACCGCGTTGTAGAGGAAGGCGAAGACCAGGTTCTGGCGGATGTTGCCCATGGTCGCCTGGCTGAGCGCCCGGGCCCTTGCGATGGCGGCGAGATCGCCCTTCACCAAGGTCACATGCGCGCTTTGGATCGCCACGTCGGTGCCGGTGCCCATGGCGATGCCGACATCGGCCTCGGCCAGGGCCGGGGCGTCGTTCACCCCGTCGCCGGCCATCGCCACCACCCGGCCCTCGGCCTTGAGACGCCGGACGATCGCGCCCTTGTCCTCGGGCAGCACCTCGGCCTCGACCTCGTCGATGCCCAGTCGGCCGGCCACCGCCGCGGCCGTTGTCCGGCTGTCGCCGGTCAGCATGACGATGCGCATTCCCTCGGCGCGCAGCGCTGCGAGCGCGCTCTGGGTCGATGGCTTGATCGGGTCGGCGACCACGATCAGCCCGGCGACGGTGCCGTCCACGGCCAGGTGCATCACCGTGGAGCCGTCGCGCCGCAGCGTCTCGGCCTCGGCCGCCAGCGGCCCGGCGGCGATGCCCAGCTCCTGCAGCAGGGCGGCATTGCCGAGCGCGACCTCCCGGCCGTCCGCGCGGCCGGCGACGCCCTTGCCGGTCAGCGACCGGAACTCCGCCACCGGCGCCGGCGCCGCGCCGCGTTCCGCCGCGCCGGCCAGGATGGCGGCGGCCAGCGGATGCTCGCTGCCGCGTTCGAGCCCGGCGGCGAGGCGGAGAAGGTCGGTTTCGTCCCGGCCCGGCGCCGCGGCGATGCGGACCAGGCGCGGCTTGCCTTCGGTCAGGGTGCCGGTCTTGTCGAAGACCAGGATGTCGACGGTCTCGAGCCGCTCCAGCGCCTCGGCGTCCTTGATCAGCACGCCGAGCCGGGCGCCGCGCCCGATCCCGACCATGATCGACATCGGCGTGGCCAGGCCGAGGGCGCAGGGGCAGGCGATGATCAGCACCGAGACCGCGGCGACGAGGCCGTAGGACAGGGCAGGGGAGGGACCCCAGACCGCCCAGGCGACGAAGGCGAGCACCGCGATCAGCACCACCAGCGGCACGAACCAGCCGGAGACCCGGTCGGCCAGGCGCTGGATCGGCGCCCGGCTGCGCTGGGCCTGGCCCACCATCTCGACGATGCGGGCCAGCACGGTCTCGCCGCCGACCCGCTCGGCCCGCATGACGAAGCCGCCGGTGCCGTTGATGGTGCCGCCGACCACCTTGTCGCCGGTCGACTTCTCGACCGGGATGGCCTCGCCGGTGATCATGCTTTCGTCGATCACGCTGCGGCCCTCGGCCACCACGCCGTCGACCGGCACCTTGTCGCCCGGCCGGACGCGCAGCCTGTCGCCGACATGGACGTGTTCGAGCGGGATCTCCTCATCCGATCCGTCGTCGCGGACGCGCTGCGCCAGCTTGGGCGCGAGATCCAGCAGGGCCCGGATCGCGCCGCCGGTGCGCTCGCGCGCCCGCAGCTCCAGCACCTGGCCCAGCAGGACCAGGACGGTGATCACCGCCGCCGGCTCGAAATAGACCGCGACGATGCCGTCCATGCCGCGGAAGCCGTCGGGGAACAGGCCGGGCGCCAGGGTCGCGACCAGGCTGTAGAGATAGGCGGCGCCGGTTCCCAGCGCGATCAGGGTGAACATGTTTAGGCTGCGCCGGACGATCGACTGCCATCCGCGCACGAAGAACGGCCATCCCGCCCACAGCACGACCGGCGTGGCGAGGATGAGCTGGGCCCAGACCGCGGCGCGGGCGCCGATCCACCGGGCGACGTCGATCCCGAGCAGATGCCCACCCATCTCCAGCAGCAGGACCGGGATGGTGAGAACGAGGCCGATCCAGAACCGCCGGGTCATGTCGATGAGTTCGGGGTTCGGGCCGGCCTCCGCCGTGGCCCGCTCCGGCTCCAGCGCCATGCCGCAGATCGGGCAGTTGCCGGGGCCCTCCTGCCGGATCTCCGGATGCATCGGGCAGGTGTAGATGGTCCCGGCCGGAGCCGGGGCCTGGTCCTTCACCGCATGGCCATGGGCGGCCATCGAATGGCCATGGCCGGCGTGGCCGTGATGAGGGCTGGAATGGTCGTGGTCTGGGTGGCCCATCGTCGGCTCTCGTCACTGTGTTTTCAGAGAGATGGGGATTCCAGTTCCTGGAAGGTCAAGATGCCGGACGGCCCGGAATGGGGGTGGCTTCAGCCCCGCGGCGCCCCCATATCCAAACCTGTCCTCGAGACAGCCCGAAGCTGAAGGAAATCGAAGTCATGGCGGAAAAGCCGATCAAGATCCCCGGTCCGGACCATCCGATCACGATCGCGCCGAATCCGGGCCGCGTCGTCGTCACGGTCGCCGGCCGCGTCGTCGCCGACACCCGGGCGGCGCTGACGCTGCGCGAGGCCTCGTATCCGGCGGTCCTGTACATCCCGCGCCAGGATGCCGACATGGCGCTGCTGCAGCGCACCGACCACAGCACCTACTGCCCCTACAAGGGCGACGCGTCCTATTACAGCATCCCCGGCGGCGGCGAGCGGTCGGCCAATGCGATCTGGACCTACGAGGCGCCCCACGAGGCCGTCGCCGCGATCAAAGACCACCTCGCCTTCTACCCCGACCGGGTCGACGCGATCTCGGAGCAGCCCTGAGGGTTGGAGCGGCTCCGCGCGGTCGCCTGCGCGGAGCCGTCACCTATTCGGCGATCCGGGTCAGCCGGGCGCCGTGGCTGAGCGCCGGGTCGAAATCGCCGGTGGCGCTGCCGGGTGCTGTGCGCAGCAGCAGTGACACCGGCGCCTCGCCCCGCGCCGCCAGGGCCGCCGCAGCCCGCTCGGGGCCGGCCAGGCGGATCGACGCATTGCCGAGGGCGATCGGGGCGGCGGCGTCGGCCGGGGTGCCCAGCAGGGCGCCGTAGCGCCAGGCGCTGACCTGCGGATTCTCCACCGCGATCTCGATCGCGGCGACGCCGACCACGCCGTTGGCATGGCGCCGGACATCGCCTTCCGGCACCCGAAGGGCGCGCGGCGTGACGTCGCCACACAGGAACGGCAGGTCCGAGGTCGAGGCCCGGGCCGTGCGCCAGTCCAGCCGCACCCCGTCCAGCCGCAGCCGGCCGCCGTCGTTCGGGCCGTCGAGGTCGAGGCCGCGCGCCTTGGCCGCCGCGACATCGGCGGCGATGTCGCCGGGCAGCAGGGCATAGTCGACGAAGCCGTCGCCGGCCTCGTCCAGCACCCGCCACCAGCGGAACTCCGGATTCGGCCGCTTGAAGGCGATCAGCTCGATATAGGCGCCGTCGGCGAAGACGATCAGCGCGTTGTGGCTGGCGCCGCCGGTGTGCTCCCCACCCACCGTCACGGTGAAGCCGAGCGTCGTGTAGTCGGCGATGGTCCGGTCCAGGTCGCGGACGGCGATCACCACATGGTCGAGCGACAATCCCATATCAGCTCTCCTTCGGCCTCACGCGGCGCGCGTGTCCGGCTCGCCCAGCGACAGCATCAGCCGGTTGGCCCAGTTGAAGAAGGCGGCGCCCTGCACGACGTCGGCGATCGCCGCATCGTCCAGCCCGGCCGCGCGCAGCCGCTCGACATGCTCGGGCCCGAAGGCCGGCGGCGTCGCCGTCAGGGCCGCCGAGGCAGCGACGACCGCGTTCCAGCGTTCGCCGAGGTCGGCGCCGACGCCCTCGTCCAGCAGGCGCTGGACATCCTCGCCGCGCTTGGAATGGGTGGTGGCGAAGCGGGAATGGACCGAGGCGCAGTAGATGCAGCCGTTGAGGCGCGAGGCCGCGGCGGCGGCCAGTTCGCGCTCTGCGCGCGGCAGGCCGCCCTCGGGGTTGTAGAAGATGTCCTTGTCGGTCCTGGTCCGCGCCTGCAGCACGTCCGGGTCGCGCACCAGCAGCCGGAAATAGTCGGATTTGGCGCGGGCGGCATCGACCAGCCCGGCCCAGTGGCGTTCGGTCAGCTGGTCGGCCGGG
Organism: Inquilinus sp. 2KB_23; assembly: GCF_052115705.1. NCBI lineage: Bacteria > Pseudomonadati > Pseudomonadota > Alphaproteobacteria > Rhodospirillales > Rhodospirillaceae > Inquilinus > Inquilinus sp. 2KB_23. Next base: position 105,480 of record NZ_JBFRHF010000011.1, read on the forward strand.
AACGGCTCGAGCCAGGGCAGCCAGTCGAGCTCGGCCTGGGTGAAGGCGACGGGCGGATGGCCATCGGGATAGGTGAGGACGGTCTCGGTCATGATCGATGCCTCAGGCGGCGGCCAGGGCGCGCAGCCCGGCGACGACGCGGATCTGGAAGGACAGGAAGGCGACCAGCTGCGACAGGGTGACGATGTCGGTGGTCGACCAGCCGGCGTCGAGCAGCGCCTGCAGCGCGGCGGCACTGGCGTCGCGCGGCCGGAACACCAGCAGATGGGTGTGCTCCAGCGCCGCGGTCAGGCGGGGGCCGAGGACGCGCCGGGAGTCGTCCGCGACCCGGTGGACCGGACCGGACACATCCTCGACGCTCAGGGGGCCGGCGGGGTAATGGCCATAGGGGCCGGTCGCCGCCCCACGCTCCGCTTCCGCCGCCAAGGCGGCGGCAATGGCGGCGGAACCGTCCTGCCCGACCAGGGCGTCGGCGTAGAAGCCGGCCGGCGCCGGCTCGCGGTGCAGCGCGGCGACGAAGGCGGCGACGGCGCGGCGCTCCAGCGCCGTCACGGTGCCGGGGATCTCGGGCTCGAACAGCGCCAGCCAGCTCTTCTGCGCATTCTCCCGGGCCGTCGGCCGCTGCGCCCGGATGCCGTCGAGGCGGGAGCCCGGCTCGATCCCGGCCAGCAGGTCGATGACATCGGCCGTCGGTGCGGTCATGGTTTCCATCCTTCCAGTGTTCGTGGGGTGGCCGGGCGGCGCTCAGCGTGCCGCGGCGACCCGGATTCCGTCGGTGGCGGCCCGGCGCGCCCAGCCCAGGGCCGGCGCCACCTGTTGGGCGACCAGCTCGATCGAGCGCAGGATCAGCGGGTGCGGCGGGTCGACCGAATGCACCTGGACCACCAGGTCGGTGACGCGCTCCAGCGTGGTGTCCGCGGCCAGCGAGGCGATCACCTCCTCCGGCGTGCCGAGATGCACGTCGAAGGCGGCGATCAGCTCGTCCAGCGTGTCGGCCGGAGCGCCGCGCCCGGCGGCGGCGAAGCGGTCGGCCTGCCGGCGCAGGCCGCGTTCGGCGAAGCGCCGGGCCTCGGCGCGGTCATCGGCGACGAAGACGCTGCGCGATCCCAGGATGCGGGGCTCGATTCCGGCGGGCAGCGCCGCGAGATAGGCGTCGACGATCGGGTTCTGCAGGTCGGCGAGCGACGCGTCGGGGGCGGAGGCCGGGCGCGGCTGGGTGCGCGACAGCATCAGCCCGTCGCCGGCCGCGCCGGCCCGGGCGCCGCCGGCGACCGAGAAGGTCGCTTGCCACAGGCGGCCGAGCAGCTGCGGCGCCGCGGGGTACAGCCGGGTGTCGCCGCCGTCGAGCGGCCGGCCGCCCCAGGCGTCGAGCAGCACGCGCAGGTGCCGGCCGAAAATCTCCGAACGCTCGGCGCTGTCCAGGCCGAAGGCGGCGAAGGCCGAGGGCGTGCCGCCGGTGCCGAGGCCGATTTCGAGCCGTCCGCCCGACAGCAGGTCCAGCACCGCGGTGTCCTCGGCCACCCGCACCGGGTTCTCCAGCGGCAGGGTGATGATGCCGGTGCCGAGGCGGATCCGCGAGGTTCGCGCCGCCACCTGCGCCAGGAAGACCAGCGGCGCCGGCAGCCCACCCTCGGCCTCGTGGAAATGATGCTGGGCGACCCAGGCGGAATCGAAGCCATGCCGCTCCGCCGCGACGATCTGCTCGGTCGCCAGGCGATAGCGCTCCCCGGCGCTGGCCTCGTCGAGCAGGCGGGTGAAGAAGCCGAGCCGTTTTGCGTTCACTGCTGTCGTGCCTTCGTGATCTTGGGTCATGCCGGGACGGGGACCTTGCCGCCGGGCGAACGGGCCGACCCCGGTATCGCGTCCAGAAGCTCGCGCGTGTAGGCGCTGCCCGGGCGCAGGAACACATCCTCGACGGTGCCGCTGTCGACCTGGCGGCCATTGTGCAGGACCGACACGGTGTCGGAGATCTGGCGGACCACGGCGAGGTCGTGGGAGATGAACAGGTAGGTCAGGCCCAGCTCCTTCTGCAGCTCGTCCAGCAGGGCCAGGATCTGCGCCTGGACGGTGACATCGAGGGCGGAGACCGCCTCGTCCAGCACCAGCACCTGGGGGTCCAGCACCAGGGCGCGGGCGATGGCGACGCGCTGCCGCTGGCCGCCCGACAGGGCTCGCGGCCGGCGGGTCAGCACGGCCCGGGGCAGCCCGACCCGGTCGAGCATGTCCTGCACCTTGGCCGCCCGCTCGGCCTTCGGCAGCCGGTCGAAGTTCAGCAGCGGCTCCTCGATGATCTCGAAGATGCTCTGCCGCGGGTCGAGCGACCCGAACGGGTTCTGGTAGACCAGCTGGATGGTCCGGCGGAACCGGCGCAACGCCTCGCCCTTCAGGGTCGCCGGATCGGTGCCGTTGATCAGGATGCGGCCCGAGCTGGGCTTCTGGAAGCCGACCACGGCGCGCACCGTGGTGGTCTTGCCCGACCCGGATTCGCCGACCAGGGCGTGGGTGGTCCCGCGCCGCACCGCGAAGGACACGCCGTCGACCGCCCGGAACGGTTCGCCCCGCCGGCCGCCGGACGCGAAGTCCTTGACCAGGGCCTCGACCACGATGGCGTCATCGGCGCCGGCTTGGGGCCGCGGGCCGCGGAATTCGGCCTTCGCCATGGATGGGGCGTCGGCCAGCAGCTGCCGGGTGTAGGGGCTGCGCGGCGCCGCCAGGACCTCGGCGGTCGGGCCCTGCTCCTGGATGCGGCCGCCCTGCAGCACCACCAGCCGGTCGGCCCGGTCGGCGGCGACGCCGAGGTCATGGGTTACCAGCAGCACCGCGGTGCCGTATTCGCGGCGCAGCTCGTCGATCAGGTCCAGGATGCGCCGCTGCACGGTGACGTCGAGCGCGCTGGTCGGCTCGTCGGCGATGATCAGGGACGGCTGCAGCGCGATGGCGATGGCGATCAGCACGCGCTGCTTCATGCCGCCGGACAGCTCATGCGGATACTGCGTCGCCCGCAAATCCGGGTCGGACAGGCCGACGCGGCCCAGCAGTTCGATCACCCGGGCCCGGTTCGTCGCGCGGTCGCCGCGGCGGTGGATGGTCAGGATCTCCTCGACCTGGGCGCCGATGGTCTTGACCGGGTTCAGCGAGCTGCCGGGATCCTGCGGGATCAGGCTGATCCGGGCGCCGCGGATGGCGTCGAGCCGCTTCTGCGACCAGCCGGAGATGTCGGTCCCGGCCAGCCGGATCGCGCCATGGTCCAGCCGGCCGTTCTCGGCCAGCAGGCCGATGACCGCCTGGGCGGTCGTGGTCTTGCCCGAGCCGGATTCCCCGACCAGGGCGACGACTTCGCCCGGCAGGATCCGGAAGCCGACCCCGTCGACGACGCGCTGCGCGCCGTTGTGGCCGTCGCGGTAGGAGACGCTGAGGTTCTCGACCTCGAGCACCGGGAGCGCTTCGCCGGTCATGCCGCCTCCCGCCCGAGCGACCGGCCGATGCGGTTGGCCGACAGCACGACCAGCACCACGACCAGCCCGGGCACGGTGGTCAGCCACCATGCGGTGGCGATGTAGTTGCGGCCCTCGGCGATCAGCAGCCCCCATTCCGGGGTCGGCGGCGGGGCGCCGTAGCCGAGGAAGCCGAGGGTCGAGAGCCACAGGATGGCAGTGCCGAACTGCAGCGCCGACAGGGCGATCACCGAGGTCAGGGAGTTCGGCAGGATGTGCCGCCACAGCACCGCGCCGAAGCTGCCGCCGCTGCCGAAAGCGGCCTCGACATAGTCGGTCCGCCGCACCCGCACCACCTCGGACCGCGACAGCCGCGCGAACCGCCCGATGGTGGTCAGGCCGACGGCGATCGCCGCGTTCATGGTGCCGAAGCCCAGCAGGATGACGATGCTGAGGCACAGCAGCAGGGCCGGGACCGACAGCAGGACATCGACGATGCGCATGACGACATCGTCGATCCGGCGGCCGGCCGAGCCCGCGACCAGGCCCATCGCGGTGCCGACGATCAGGCCCACGGCGACCGCGACGAAGGCGCCGGAGAGGGAGTTCACCGCGCCATGGACGATGCGGGCGAACACGTCCCGGCCCAGGGCGTCGGTGCCCAGGATGTGCTCGATACTGGGCGGGCGCAGCTTTTCGCGCGGGACGCCCGCTATGCCGCTGTAGCTGGTGAACAGGCCGGGGGCGATGGCCCACAGCGCGACGATGGCGATCACCAGCCAGGACAGCAGCAGGCCCGGCTGCAACCGGCCGAGCAGCGGTCGCCGGCGCCGGTCGGCCGGCAGCGCGACCGAGGCGCGGACCTCCAGCCCCTCATCCGAAGGCAGCAGCGTGCGGTCGGCGGTGTGCAGCGTGGTCATGCGGCGGCTCCCAGCCTGGATCTGAGACGGGGGTCGAGCACCGGGACCAGCAGGTCCACGGCCAGGTTGACGGCCACGAACACCGCCGCCGACAGCACGACGACGGCCTGGATCACCGCCGTGTCCTGGTTGCGCACCGCGTGCTCGGTCATGCTGCCCAGGCCGTTCAGCCCGAACACCGTCTCGGTGATCACGGCGCCGGCCAGCAACTCGCCCGACAGCACGCCGGCGATGGTCAGGGTGGGCAGCAACGCGTTGCGCGCCACATGGCGCCACAGCACCCAGGCCCGCGACGCGCCCTTGGCCCGGGCCACCGCCACGAAGGGATGGGTCAGCACCTCGTCGATGTTGCGCACCAGGATCTGGGCCAACGGCGCCGAGATCGGGATGGCCAGGGTCACCATCGGCAGGATCAGGCCTTCCCACGGCCCGGGATTGATCACCGGGATCAGCTTCAGCCGGAACGAGAACAGCTGGATCAGCATGATGCCGAGCCAGAAGGTCGGCACCGACACGAACAGCGAGGGCAGGGCCTGGAGGACGGAGCGCAGCCAGGAGAAGGACGCGAGGCTGGACAGGGCGGCGATCGCCACCGCCAGCAGCACGGCCAGCGCGAAGCCGAAGGCGGCCAGGCGGAAGGTCGGCGGCAGGTTGGCCAACAGGCCGTCGCCGACCGGCACGCCGGCCTGGACCGAATAGCCGAAATCCCCGGTCAGGAAATTGCCCAGCGTGTGCAGATACTGCGCCCACACCGGGCTGTCGGCGCCGTAGGATTCCCGGATCTCGGCGATCTGGACCGGGCTCAACCCCAGATCCGGATTCTGGAACTTGATCAGGATCGCGTCGCCCGGCAGGGCCTGCAGCAGGATGAAGGATGCCGTGAAGGCGGCCCACAGCACCACCACCGCCTGTCCCACCCTGCCGATCAGATATCTGGACATCGGGCCTCCTGCGCGATCCGGGATCCGCTGCGGCTCAGTGCGCCGCCAGCCAGGCGCCGTAGAAGCTGGGGCGGCCGACCGCCTCGAAGGCGACGCCCTTGGCGTAGGGCGCGCCGGCGAAGGCCTGCGGCTCCTCGAAGATTGGGATGGCATAGGCCTGGTCCAGCACATAGGCCTGGACCTCGGCGACGATCTGCAGCCGCTTGGCCGTGTCCGGCTCGGACGACAGCGCCACCAGCAGGCCGTTCAGCTTGTCGTCGACGAAGCTCTTCACCTTGGTGCTGGCGCCGCCCTTCTGCCGCAGCACGTCGCGGTTGGTCGGGTAGAACTGGCTCTTGATCACGTCGGGGTCGGCGCGGCCGACCATGGCCGGCGACACCGGCGTCTTCTCCGGGTCGAGATTGTCGACCGTGGCGCTGCCGGCATCGCCGGCCAGCACGTTCAGCTTGACCCCGACGCGGCCCCATTGCTGGGCCACCAGCTGCAGCGTCTCCTTGTTCTGCGGCTGCGGCAGGGATTCATAGGCGGTCAGCACCAGCTCGCGCCCGTCCTTCTGGCGCAGCCCGTCGGCGCCGACGGTCCAGCCGGCCTCGTCGAGCAGCCGCTTCGCCTCGGCCTCGTCATGGGTCAGCTTGGCCGACAGGTCGACATAGCCCTGCGCCGTCGAGGCGATGACCGAGGTCGCCTTCGGATAGTTGTCGGAGAACAGGGTGCCGACGATCTCGTCGGCGTCGGTGGCGTGCAGCAGCGCCTGGCGCACCCGCACATCCGCCACCAGCGGATTGTCCGGCCGGAACACCACGCTGTTGTTCACGCCGCGGGTCGGCGCGGCATAGACGAGGTAGCCCTGGTCCTTCACCTGCGGCTCGTCATAGGCCTGGACCTGGCGGATGAAATCGGCCTGGCCGGCCAGCAGCGCGCCGATCCGGACGCTGTCCTCCGGCGTCACGATCAGCTTGATGCCGTCGAGATAGGCGCGGCCCTGATGCGCCAGCGGCGCCGGCCCCCAGTTGTAGTCCGCCCGGGCCTTGAAGGTCAGTTCCTTGCCCAGGGTCTCGCTCTCGACCACGAAGGGGCCGGACCCGATGATCCTGGTCGCGTCGCCCAGCTCCTCGAACGGCCGCGCCAGGGTGGCCAGCGAGACGAGGCCGGAGCCGATCACCGATGTGCCCTGCAGGAAGCCCGGCGACGGCTTCTTGAAGAAGAAGCGCACCGTGTGCGCGTCGACCACCTCGCTGTGGTCGTAGTTGTTGATCACCTCCGACACCGGCTGCTTCAGGGCGGCATTGCCCTTGCCATAGGTGTCGAAGTTCTTCGCCACCGCATTGGCGTCCAGCGGCGTGCCGTCGGAGAAGGTGACGCCGCTGCGGATCTTGAAGGTGTATTCGGTGGCGTCGGCGTTGACGGTCCAGGATTCCGCGATCCACGGCTCGATCTTCAGCGTCTTCGGATCCTGCCAGGTCAGCTTGTCGGTGATCTGGTTCAGCACGCCGCCATTCGGATAGAACCCGCCCGCCGGGGGATACAGGTTGGTGTGGGGCTGCTGCTCGAGATAGACCAGCGTGCCGCCGGTGACGGGCGTGTCCGCATCGCCGGCGGCCGATGACGGGGCCGCGAGCAGCATCGTCGACAGCAGGGCGGCGACAGCTCCGGCGGTGGTTCTGAGACGGTGGTTGATCGGCACGATGGTCCCCCTCATCGCCGGACTCGGCGCTGCGATTTCCGCAAGAAAAATATGTGTATCAGCCGCGTGTGATGTGCCGAGTCCCGCCTTTGATCCGGCGATTGCCCGAAACAACGAGAGATAGATATTATTAGATATAATTTACCATGCAAGAAAAGTTTATAACCAATATATACGTATTAATAGTGTTATTTATGATGAAGCGAAGCCGCAGGCGAGCCGGGGCTTCGCCCTGCGGACGGCTTTATCTTGCGGTGCGTTCAGGTCGGCGTTGCGGCGCCTTGCACCGCGCGGCGCAGGGCCGCCCGGGCCAGCAGGCGGGTGGAATCGAGCGTCGGCAACGGCGAGTTCCCGTCGTTCATGATCAGCGGGATCTCGGTGCAGCCCAGGATGACCGCGTCGCAGCCCTGGTCCTTCATCCGCCCGATCACCCGCTGGAAGGCGGCGACCGCCTCGGGCTTCAGCACGCCGTAGACCAGCTCGTCCATGATGATGCGGTTGGTCTCGTCGCGCTCGGCGTCGGTCGGGCGCAGGAACTCCAGCCCCACCGTCGTCAGTTTGTCCGGATAGACCTCGCTGTCGACCAGCCAGCGGGTGCCGGTGACGCCGAGGCGCCGGAAGCCGCGCGCCACGGCCTCGTCGGCGACGACCTCGGCGATGTGCAGCCAGGGCAGGGGCGACCGCGGCAGGACGTCGGGCATCGCCTGGTGGATGGTGTTGTCCGGGCAGATCAGGAAGTCGGCGCCGGCCCGGGCCAGCCTGGCCGCCGAGTCCAGCATCAGCGCGGCCACGCCCTGCCGGTCGCCGCGTTCGAGGCAGGCGACATAGTCGGCCAGCGACGGCGTGTGCATCGAGATCTCAGGGTGGGCGTGCGGGCCGAGCAATTGCGCGCCCTCGGCGCAGATGGTGCGGTAGCACAGCGCCGCGCCTTCGGCGGAGCAGCCCACGATGCCGATGTGGTCGGGCATGACGGTCGGGTTCCATGAGGCGGAGTGGGGCCGCGCGGCCGCGGCGGACGTCCCATGGAGTATCGCCGAGGCCGGCGGGGCTTTCCAGTCCGCTCCCCCTCTACGGTCCCGACCCCCACTTCCTGCGGAACCGGGCGGAGGCGTCCTGCAGGATGGCGCCGCCATGCCCGAAGCAGGCGATCTGGAAATCCAGCGCCGCCAGCCGGCCCAGGCTGCGTCTGCCCTCCTCGAGATCCTCGTATCCCAGGCTCAGGCCCAGGCCCGGCAGGTTGCTGCAGGCATCGGCCGCGAACAGCACGCCGCCATGCTGCGGCCACAGGAACGCCAGCTGTCCGGCGCAGTGGCCGGGAACGTGGATCGCCGTCAGGCCCCCGGCGATCGGCAGGGTCTCGCCGTCGCGGACCTGGTGTTCGACGGTGGCCGGCGCGATCGCGTCGACCGGCCGGACAAACAGCCGGAACATCAGGCCGGTCAGCCGGCCCGGCGCCGGGTGGACGGCACGGAACCCGGTCCCGGCGATCGCAATCGGGGCATCGAGCGGGTGCATGTAGGCCACCGCCCCGGTCGCCCCCTTCAGCACGGCGAGGCTGCCGATGTGGTCGGGATGGGCGTGGGTCAGGACGATGTGGCGGAGATCGGATGGCTGCTTCCCGATCTGCCGCATCGCCCGCAGGATCCTGTCCGCGCTGCCCGGGAAGCCGGTGTCGATCAGGGTGCAGCCCCTGCACGAATCGAGCAGGAAGGTGTTCATCGCGCCGACGGGAATGGCGTAGAGGCCGGGCGCGATCAGCTTGGGCGCCATGGTCTCTCAGCCGCAGCATCCCGACTCGCCGCCGTCCTGCCTGCATCGGCCTCGATCATTCAGCCGCCGAACGCATCTGGGCGCGGCGCGGCGCCTCGGCCGGCTGTTCGTTCGACGCGTCGGGCGCCGTGGCTTCCGAGCGGTCATAGGTGCCGAGGCCGATCGCCATGGCGTAGGTCCGGCGCTGCTTGGCGTAGTTCGGGGCGATCATGGGATAGGTGGCCGGCAGCCCCCAGCGCTGGCGATAGGCCTCCGGGGTCAGGTTGTATGTGGCCAGCAGGTAGCGCTTCAGCAGCTTCCGCTTCCGGCCGTCCTCGAGGCAGACGATGTAGTCCGGCATCACCGACTTCTTCACGGGCACCGCGGGCTTCAGCTGGTTCGAGGCCGGTCGGGCCGTCGTATCGAGGTCGTGGAGCGCGTCATGGACCTGGCGGATGACGTCCGGAAGATCCCGGCTCGAGACCTTGTTGTGCGAGAGATAGGCGGTGACGATCTGGGTGGTGAGGGGCCGCATCTTGTCTGTCGCCTGGGTTTCACCGGCAGCGAGCTGGTTGTCGTTCATCAACATTCTCCACGGGAGATGGGCAAAGTCTGGATCGGCTCGGACGAACCCGCTCGTGGACTAGGCGAAGTCCTCGACGAGACGGGGCTCCCTGCGGTCCCGGCGCTCTGTCTCCAGGTCCTTGGTCGGACCCGGCATCCCGACCGGTTCACCAGCGAACACTACGGGAGGTGGCCCCTGGGAGAATGTCTGTGGGGTTTATTTTTGTTACGTTTTGTGTCCGATGTTTCAGTCTGTAACGAAGCGCGCCGGTTCGGTGTCCGCGATCAGGTGCGGCTGAGGTCCTCGATGACCTCGGAAACCCGGCGCCAGGCGTGGCTCAGCTCGATGTCGCCGTTATCCAGCGCCCGGGCCGCCAGCTGTACCGCGGCGCTGCCGGCCTGCCCGCCGTCCATCGCCATCAGCAGGCGGGCGCAGGCGACGGTGTCGCTGTGGTCCCGCCAAGCCGGATCGACGGTCATCGCGTGGCCTCCACGCTGCTGGCCGGTGCCGGCAATGTGATGCGGACGGTCAGGCCGGCGGGGTGCCGTTCCAGCAGGGATATGTCGCCGCCATGGCCCTTCACCACGTCCCGCGCGATCGAGAGGCCCAGGCCGAAGCCGTCGCCCGCCGCCCGCGCGTCGTCGGCCTTGAAGAAGGGTTCGAACACCCGGTCGCGCAGCTCGGCCTGGATGCCGGGGCCGTCATCCGACACCTCGATCTCGGCCGCACCGCCATTGCCGACCGCGAGGGCCACCGTCACCGACGAGCCGTGCTTGACGCCGTTCTCCACCACATTGGTGACGGCGCGGGTCAGCGCGCTGGGCCGGCAGGTCCAGGTCAGCCGGCCGGGCCCGGTGTAGGACACGGCATGGCCGACATCGGCGAAGTCGGAGCAGACGGTCTGCAGCAGGCTCGGCAGGTCGGTGCGCGACATGCATTCGGACCGGCCGTCCTGGCGCAGATAGTCCAGGGTCTCGTCCAGCATGCGGCTGACCCGCCCGATGTCATGCAGCATGGCGTCGCGCAGGCGCCGGTCCGCCACCCGCTCCGCCCGCAGCCGCAGGCGGGTCAGGGGGGTGCGCAGGTCGTGGCTGATGGCGGCCAGCATGCGCATGCGGTCGTCGAGCAGGGCGCGGATGCGGGTTCGCATCTCGTTGAGCGCGTCGGCGACCCGGACGATCTCGCGCGGGCCCTTGCGGCGCACCGCCTGGTCCTGGTCGGGGAACCGGCCGAAGGATTGCGTGGCGGCGGCGACGGCGGAGAGCGGCGCGATGATCCAGCGCACGGCGTAGACGGAGAGCAGCAGGACGACGACCAGCAGCGTGATCGAGGTCAGGGCGGTCGGCCCCAGGACGAAGTGCCACAGGTTGGGCCGCCGCGGCGCCTCGAAGACCAGGGCGCTGCCGTCGCTGATCCGGACCGCCAGTTGGCGGCCGCCCTGTCCCGGGTGCCGGACCACCTCGATCACGTCGTTGCCGCGATCGAGCCCTGGCTCGCGGGCCTCCAGCTCCGGCAGGCCGGGCAGGTCGGCGCGGGGCAGGGTCTCGAACTCGCCCGGCGGGACCTGGGTGACCTGGACGCCAGCGCGCCGGGCGGTGGCGATGATCACCGCTACATCGGCCGGGGTCTCCGCCGCCTGGGCCAGCTGTGCGATCTGTGCGATCCGGACGACCGGGCGGTCCCGAGACGATGGCCCGCCGGTGACCACGAAGGTGGCCGTCGCGGTCAGCACCGTGCCGATCAGCACGGAGAGCGTGACGATGCCGGTGATCTGGGTGGTGATGCTGCGGGGAATCAGGCGATCCGGAAACCGCATCAGCCCTCCTTCACGGTCGGGGTGAAGACATAGCCCCCCAGACGTACGGTCTTGATCAGCGTGGGGTCGCGCGGATCCGGCTCGATCTTCTGGCGGATGCGGCTGACATGGACGTCGATGCTGCGTTCGATCGGGCCCGACGCGCCGGAATGGACCAGCTCCAGCAGCTGCTCGCGCGACAGCACCCGGCCGGGGTTGCGGCACAGCACCAGCAGCAGGTCGAACTCCATGCTGGTCATGGCCACCCTGACGCCGTCCGGGTCGTGCAGCTGCCGCAGCGCGGCGTCGATCCGCCATCCGGCGAAACCCAGCGGCCGGGCGCGGCTGCGGACGGCTGTGTGCCCGCCCTGGGCGCGGCGCAACAGGGCGCGGATGCGCGCCATCAGCTCGCGCGAGTTGAACGGCTTGGGCACATAGTCGTCGGCGCCGATCTCCAGCCCGATGATCCGGTCGATGTCCTCGCCGCGCGCCGTCACCATGATGATCGGGATCTCCGACGCCGCCCGCAGCCGGCGGCAGATGCTCAGCCCGTCCTCGCCCGGCAGCATGATGTCGAGCACGATCAGGTCCACCGTCTTGCGGGCCAGGAACGCATCCATGTCGACTGCCGAACCCACCGAGGAGGCGATGAACCCGCTCTCGGACAGCACGTCGGTCAACATCCGCGAGATCTCGGGATCGTCCTCGACCAGCAGGATGTGCGGTTTCGCGGCAGGTCGGGTCGAACGGACGGGCGCCATGGCGTCGCTTGGCTTGACTGTCGGGATGAGGGGAAAGGCTTCGAGGCTGGCCCATTGTCGGTGCCGCACTGCCCCGCGTCACGTGATGTTGTGTGTCTTTTTGTTTCCGCCGCACCAGTGGTTTCGGGATAGTGAGCCGATTGGGAAACCAATGCTTGCGACGGCCGGGCCGGGCTGATAGTTAGCTGATATAGAAACTGTTCAGCCGGGAGCCGGACCATGGCACTGACGCTGTACCTCCATCCGCTGGCCTCGTTCTGCCACAAGGTCCTGATCGCGCTGTACGAGAACGGCACGCCCTTCGAGGGCCGGATCGTCGACAAGCTGGACGAGGCGTCCGCAGCGGAATTCACCGCCGTCTGGCCGGTCGGCAAATTTCCGGTGCTGCGCGACGAGGCCCGTGGCCAGATGATCCCGGAAACCAGCATCATCATCGAGTATCTCGACCGCCATCACCGCGGCCCGGTGCCGCTGCTGCCCGACGATCCCGACCTGGCCCTGCAGGCGCGGCTGTGGGATCGGTTCTTCGATCTCTACGTCCAGGGGCCGATGCAGAAGCTGGTGACCGATCTGCGGCGGCCGGACGGGCAGAAGGACCCCCAGGGCGTCGCCGAGGCGAAGGCGACGCTGGCCACCGCCTACGATGTGATCGAACGGCAGCTGGAAACGGGGCCCTGGGCGATCGGCGAGGCATTCAGCATCGCCGACTGCGCCGCCACCCCGGCGCTGTTCTACGCCGGCACCCTGGTGCCCTTCGCCGCGAGCCATCCGCGGACGGCCGCCTATTTCGAGCGCCTGGTGGCGCGCCCCTCGGTGGTCCGCACCCTCAGGGAGGCGCGGCCCTACTTCCATTTCTACCCGGCATACGACGCCATCCCGGCGCGGTTCCTCGCGGATTGAGCCGGGTGCCGTGACTCCGGACCCGCTCGACCGCCTGTTCCACGCGCTGTCGGACCCGACCCGCCGCGGCATGGTCGACCGGCTGAGCCGGGGGCCGGCTTCAGTGAAGGAGCTGGCGCGGCCGCTGGCCATGGCGCTGCCGTCGGTGCTGAAGCACCTGCATGTGCTCGAGGCCGGCGGCATCGTGCTGTCGGAGAAGGCCGGCCGGGTGCGGACCTACCGGATCGAGGCCGCGGCTTTGGCCCTGATCGAGGGCTGGGTGGCCGACCGCCGGGCCTCCTGGAATGGTCGCTTCGATCGTCTCGACCGCTATCTCGCCGACCACCCCGACGACCCTGGAGCCCAGGAATGACCATCCGATCCGTCGCCCACGAGACCTTCGTCATCGAGCGCAGCCTGGCCGCCCCGCCGCGCCGTGTCTTCGCCGCCTGGGCGAATGCCGAGGCCAAGCGCAGCTGGTTCGCCTGCCACGACGATTGGGCCGGGGTCGAGTACAGCCTCGATTTCCGCGTCGGCGGGACCGAGCTGAACCGGGTCGCTCCGCCGGGCCACCCCGACCACCTCTACCAGGCGCGGTTCCTCGACATCGTTGCCGACCAGCGCATCGTCTACGCCTATGACATGCAGGTCGGGCAGACGCGGATCTCGGTATCGCTGGCGACCGTCGTCCTTGAACCGTCCGCCGCCGGCACCGCGATGACCTTCACCGAGCAGGTGGTGTTCCTCGATGGCTACCCCGACCAGGGCAGCCGGCGACGTGGAACCGAGGAGGGGCTGGACCGGCTGGCGCTGTTCGTGCGGCAGGCGGGGCCGGCCCGCCAGTAAGTCACCCCGCCGCGGCGCTCCATTTCGCGTCGGGTACCACCACCAGCTTGCCGACGAAGCCCTTGGCGATGAAATCGGCCTGGGCGCGGCGGAAGTCGGACAGGCGGTAGATGCCGCCGACCAGGGGCTTGAGCTTGCCGTCCTCGATATAGCGCACCAGCCGCCGGAACGCGCCGCGGGTGCCCTGGGACGAGCCGTGCAGCTCGAGGTGCTTCAGATACATCGTCCGCAGGTCGAGCTGCACCACCGGGCCGGCGATGGCGCCGGCGGTGGTGTAGCGCCCCTCCGGCCGCAGGATGCGCAGCAGGTCGTTGAACATGGCACCGCCGACCAGATCGGCGACGACGTCGATCGGCCGGCCCTTGGTCGCGGCCTCCACCGCTGAGACCAGGTCGCCGGCGTCGCGGGTGATCACGGCTTCGGCACCGATCGCTGCCACCGCATCCTCCTTGCCGCGCCCGACCACGGCATAGGGGATGGCGCCGCGGGCCCGGCACAGCTGGACGATGCCGGAGCCGACGCCGCCGGAGGCACCGGTGACCAGCACCCGCTCGCCCGCCGCCACCCGGGCCCGGTCCAGCATGTGCTCGCCGGTCAGGTAGGCGCAGCAGAAGGTGGCCAGCTCGACATCGGTCATCGGTGTGTCGACGCGATGGGCGTGATCGGCCGGAACGGTCATGTAGTCGGCATAGCCGCCGTCGCGGCCGTGGCCGATGTAGTCGATGTCGGCCAGGCTGTCGTCATCGCGGTTGTAGATGCTGAAATCGACCATCACCCGTTCACCGATCCGCCCGGCGGGCACGCCGGGGCCGACCGCGGCGATGCGGCCGACCGCGTCGGTGCCCTGGATCCGCGGGAAGGTCAGGGTCGACCGTTCGCCGCGGCCGCGCCAGCTCGACACCGCGTCCGGATCGGCCTCGGTGCCATAGGCGCCTTCGCGGACCCAGACATCGGTGTTGTTCATGCCGCAGGCCGAGACCGCGATCAGCACCTCGCCGGCGGCCGGCCTCGGCACCGGCACGTCGCTGCGATGGACCAGCTTGTCCGGCCCGCCATGGCCGGTCAGGACCACGGCGTGCATGGTGGCGGGGATGGTTTCGGCGATCATGGCGTCCCTCCCGTTCACAGCTCTCTGGACACCGCCTCGACCGCGCCGGCGACGGCCTTGACCACGATGTCGGCCTCCTCGCGGGTCAGGCACAGCGGCGGGGCGAGGCCCAGGATGTCGCCCTGGGGCATGGCGCGGGTGATGACGCCGCGGGCCAGCGTCGCCGCATAGATCCGCGGGCCGATCTTCAGCGCCGGGTCGAACGCCACCCGGTCGTCCTTGTCGGCGCTGAACTCCACCGCCGCCGCCAGGCCTTCGCCGCGCACGTCGCCGACGATGCGCTGCCCGGCCAGGGCATCGGCCAGGGACTGCCGGAAATAGGCGCCGGTCTCCCGCGCGTTCTCGACCAGGCCCAGGCTGTCGACCAGCTCCAGATTGGCGACTGCGGCGGCGGTGCACAGCGGGTGCGAGGAATAGGTCCAGCCATGGCCGATGGCGCCCAGCGCGTCGGAGCCCTTCTCCAGGATCTTCCAGACCTTCTCCGACACGATCACGCCGGATAGGGGCGCATAGGCCGAGGTCAGGCCCTTGGCGATGGTGATCAGGTCCGGCTTGATGCCGTAATGGTCGGACCCGAACATCGAGCCGAGGCGGCCGAAGCCGGTGATGACCTCGTCGGCGATCAGCAGCACGTCGTATCTGGCCAGGACCGCCTGGATCTTCTCCCAATAGCCTGATGGCGGCGGCACCAGCCCGCCGGTGCCGAGCATCGGCTCGCCGATGAAGGCGGCCACCGTCTCCGGCCCCTCGGCCAGGATCATCTCTTCCAGCTTGTCGGCGCAGGCTTGGGAGAACTGCTCCTCACTCTGCGATCGGTCCTGGCGGCCGTAATAGTAGGGGGCCTCGGTGTGCCGCACTTGGGTCAGCGGCAGGTCGAAGGCCTTGTGGAACACCTCCAGCCCGGTCAGGCTGCCGGTCATCAGGCCGGAGCCGTGATAGCCGCGCCAGCGCGAGATGATCTTCTTCTTCTCCGGCCGCCCCAGGACGTTGTTCACGTACCAGACCAGCTTGATGTTGGTCTCGTTGGCGTCGGAGCCGGACAGGCCGAAGAACACCCGCGACATGCCGGCGGGGGCCCGGTCGATGATCATCTTGGCCAGCTGGATCGACGGCTCGCTGCCATGGCCGACATAGGCATGGTAGTAGGCCAGCTTCTGCGCCTGCGCGGCGATCGCATCGGCGATCTCGCGGCGGCCATAGCCGACATTGACGCAGTACAGGCCGGCGAAGGCATCCAGGCTGCGCTTGCCGTCGCGGTCGGTGATGTAGACGCCTTCGCCGCCGGTGATGATCCGGTTCGGCGTCTCGCCCCGCGCATGGGCCGCCATATGGGTCGAGGGATGGAAGAAATGGTCGCGATCCCAGGCGTCGAGTTCGTTGCCGCGAAGGGCCATCGAAAGTCTCCTCAGTAAAAGGGTGCTGCTTGGACAGACGAGCCCGTCAAAATCGTCATTGCGAGGAGACGAAGTCGACGAAGCAATCCATGGCGCCGCCTGGCATGGATTGCTTCGCTGCGCTCGCAATGACGATCTTTCATGGGTTCAGGCCGCGTCGAGGCAGAGGTATTTCAGCTCGGTGAAGGCTTCGATGCCGTGGCGCGAGCCTTCGCGGCCGAGGCCGGACTGCTTGGTGCCGCCGAACGGGATCGGGGCGCCGGTGATCTTCACCCGGTTGATCGCGACCATGCCATAGTCCAGCGCCCGGCCCAGCCGCAGCATGCGGGCGCCGTCGCGGGTGACGACGTATGCGACCAGGCCGTATTCGGTGTCGTTGGCGCGGGCGACGACCTCGTCTTCGCTGTCGAACGGGACGACGGCGGCGACCGGGGCGAAGGTCTCCTCGCGCATGATCGCGGCGCTGTCCGGCACATCGGCCAGCACGGTCGGTGCGAAGAACAGCGGGCCGGCGGCATGGACCCCACCGCCGGTCAGGCAGCGGGCGCCCTGCGCCACCGCGTCCGCCACCTGGGCCGCCGCCTTGGCCACGGCGCGATCGTGCATCAGCGGCCCGATCTCGGTTTCGGAATCGAGGCCGTTGCCGACCTTGAGCGTGGCGACCCGGGCCGCGAAGGCCTGGCAGAAGGCGGCGTAGACCGGCCGTTCGACATAGATCCGGTTGGCCGCCAGGCAGTCCTGGCCCGAAGTGGCGAATTTGGCATCGACCGCGATCGACACGGCGCGGTCGAGATCGGCATCGGCGAAGACGATCAGGGGCGCGTGGCCGCCCAGCTCCAGCTGCAGCCGCTTGATCGTCGGGGCGCAGCGTTCGGCGATCAGCCGGCCGATCTCGGTCGACCCGGTGAAGCTCACGGCCCGCACCCGCTTGTCGGCGCACAGGCGGCCGACGATCGGCTCCGGGTCGCCGGTGACGACGTTGAACACCCCGGCCGGGATGCTCGCCCGCTCCGCCAGCTCGGCCAGGGCCAGGGCAGAAAGCGGGGTCTGCGACGACGGATGCGCCACCACGGTGCAGCCGGCGGCCAGGGCGGCCGCGGCCTTGCGGGTCAGCATGGCGCAGGGGAAGTTCCAGGGGGTGGCGACGCCGACCACGCCCAGCGCCTCGCGCCGCACCATCATCTCGGCGCCGGGCAGGTGGCTGGTGACGGATTCGACGTTCAGGCGCTTCGCCTCCTCGGCGAACCACTCGACGAAGCCGGCACCGTAATCGATCTCACCGCGGGATTCCGCCAGCGGCTTGCCCTGCTCCAGGGTCATCAGCAGGGCCAGGTCTTCCCTGGCCGCCAGGATGCGGTCGAACCAGTTGCGCAGCCGGGCAGCGCGCTCTTGCGGCAGCAGCGCCCGCCAGGCGGGAAAGGCGGCCTGGGCGGCGACGATGGCGCGGTCCGTCTCCGCCGCGCCCAGCCGGGCGACGCGGGCAATGGCGATGCCGGTGGCGGGATCGGTGACCTCGAACACGGCGCCGCTCGGCGCCGCGGTCCAGCGGCCATCGACATAGGCCATCTCGCGCAGCAGCCGGCGGTCGGTCAGGCGGCCCAGCGCCTCATGCTGGCTGGGCCGGGTGGCGAGGGCGGTCATGGGCGGGCCTCCGTCAAGGGCGAGGCCTGCAGGGTAGGGGCGGGGCCGGGGAGAAGGAGGCTGTTTGCGGGGGAGGATGGAGAGGATGTCTCCGCCCATCCCCTCCCGAGGAGAGAGTCTCTCCGGCCCCGCTAGGCCTGACCCGGTTCCGCCAACACCTCGATCGGCACGGCGACATCGTCCTTCACCGTGCGGGTGACGATGTAGGTGAAGTACCGGTCGATGCCGATCTCGCTCTCCAGCAGCCGGTCGATCAGCCGCTGGTAGCCGTCGATGTCGCGGGCGACGATCTTCAGGAGATAGTCGATGCCGCCGCCCAGCGACCAGCAGCCGACCACCTCCGGCACCGCCTTCACCGCCCGCTCGAACCGGTCGAAATCGGCCTGGCGGTGGGCGCCCAGCGTGATCTCGACGAACACCATGGCGAAGGGCGCGATCCGGCGCAGCGCGATGCGGGCGTGGTAGCCGGTGATGATGCCTTCCTGCTGCAGCCGGTGCAGCCGGGTCCAGCACGGCGTCGGCGACAGCCCGACCCGCTCGGCGAGGGCGAGTTTGGTGATGCGACCGTCGCGCTGGATCTCGGCGAGGATGCGCAGGTCGATGGGATCGAGCTTGACGGACATGGCGTAGACCATGCCGGGTCGGGATTCCGGTTGTCAATTGAACTGATCCTGGACCACAGTCCAATCATGACAATCTGGCAACCCGACCCCAACACCCTGCGCCGGCCCGCCTATCTGTCCCTGGCCGACCAGATCGCGCGCGCCATCGCCGACGGGCGGCTGCAGCCGGGGGAAAGGCTGGCGACGCATCGGCAGATGGCGGAGACGCTGGCGCTGTCGGTGCAGACCGTCAGCCGCGCCTATGAGGAGTTGATCCGCCGCGGCCTGATCTCCGGCGAGACCGGGCGTGGCACCTTCATCCGCCCGCCGCAGCGCGAGCCGGCGCCGCCTTATATCCCGGAGCGGCTGAGCGAGGTGATCGATCTCTCGATCCTGAAGCCGGTGGTGTGCGAGACCAAGCACATCGAGGCGATGAAGGCGGCGCTGCATGATCTGGCCGACACCCTGCCGCCCTCCGCCGTGCTGTCCTTCCGGCCGAACATGCTGTTCGCCCGCCATCGCCGGGTGGGCCAGGACTGGCTGCGCGACCATTGCGGGGTCGAGGCGACGCCCAGCACCATCCATCTGACCAACGGTGCCACATCGGGCATGACCATCGCCCTGATGGCCGCGGCGCCGCCGGGATCGACCGTGGTGACCGAGGCGGTGGGCCATCACACGCTGGTGCCGCTTGCCGCCTATCTCGGCCTGCGGCTGCAGGGCCTCGCGATCGATGCCGAGGGTGTGATCCCGGAGGCGCTGGACGAAGCCTGCCGCGAGGGCGATGTCCGCGCCCTGTTCGTCATGCCGAACCCGATCAACGCCACTGCCAGCCTGATGGGCGCGGCGCGGCGGGCGGAGATCGTTGCGATGGCGCGGCGCCACGGGCTGCAGATCATCGAGAACGACGTGCTGGCGCCGCTGTTGAGCGAGCGGCTGCCGCCGCTGGCGGCCCTGGCGCCGGAGCGGACGCTGTACGTCACCACCTTCACCAAATGCGTGATGCCGGGGCTGCGGGCCGGCTATCTCGTGGTGCCCGACCGGCTCTGCCCGGCCGTGGCCAACCGCAGCCTGGTCACCAACTGGATGGCGACCGGGCTGGTCGCCGAACTGGCCGCCCGCTGGGTCGAAACCGGCACGGCGGCGGAGCTGGTGCGCTGGCAGAACACGGCGATCCGCGGCCGCCAGGCGATCGCGGCGGAACTGCTGGCCGGCATCCCGCATCGCGCCCATCCGGAAGGGCTGCATGTCTGGCTGCCCCTGGGCGAAGGCCGGTCGGAGGAGGAGTTCGTGTCCCATGCCCGGCTGCAGGGCGTGGCCATCGCGCCGGGTGCGTCCTTCGCCATCGACGGCCGTCCGGCTTGGCCGGCGGTGCGCGTCTCGGTCGGGTCGACCACGCCGGAGCAGCTGCGCGACGGCCTCAAGATCGTGGTCAACCTGCTGCAGGGCGAACCGGAGCCGGTGTTGCTGGCGATGTAGAAACAGGCATGCCGATGCCTAACAAATCATCACGAACTGAAAATTGTACTGATTTGTTTTTCCATTTGACATGATTTTGTCTCCCTCCCATCGTGACGTCCATTCAAGGCCGTCGCCGCAACAGGGAGAGCGACTTGCCAGACCCGACATCATCGGCCCCATGCATCAGCGTCGAAGGCGTGACCAAGCGCTTCGGCCCGCTGACTGTGCTGAACGACCTGTCCTTCACCGTGAAGCCCGGTGAGAAGCTGGCGCTGATCGGCCCGTCCGGCTCCGGCAAGACCACCATCCTGCGCATCCTGATGACGCTGGAGGAGATCAACGGCGGCCACATCCGCATCGAGGGCGAGCAGCTGTTCCACATGCCGCGCAATGGCGGGCTGGTGGCGGCCGATGAGCGCCACCTGCACAAGATGCGCGCCAAGATCGGCATGGTGTTCCAGCTGTTCAACCTGTTCCCGCACAAATGCGTGCTGGACAACGTCACCTTGGCCCCGATGCTGACCGCCGGCGTCGACCGCAAATCGGCCGAGACGCGAGCGATGGAATTGCTCGAGCTGGTCGGCATGGCCGGCAAGGCCAAGGCGATGCCGGCGCAGCTGTCCGGCGGCCAGAAGCAGCGCGTCGCCATCGCCCGCGCTTTGGCGCTGCAACCCAGGATCATGCTGTTCGACGAGGTCACCTCGGCGCTCGACCCCGAGCTGGTGGAGGAGGTGCTGAACGTCATGCGCCGCCTGGCCGCCGAGACCGACATGACCATGTTGCTGGTCACCCACGAGATGAGCTTCGCCCACGACTTCGCCGACCGCGTCCTGTTCTTCGACCAGGGCCGGATCGTGGAGGAGGGGCCGCCGGACGCGATCTTCCGCAATCCGCGCGAGGAGCGGACCCAGATTTTCCTCAAGAAGATCATTGCCGCCGGCCATCGGGTCTGACGCCGCGCTGCGACAACGCAAAACAGGAGAGGCAGAAATGAACAATGGATTTTGCGCGCGTCTGGTCCTGGCCGCCGCGTCGGCCGTGGCTTTGGCGCAGCCGGCCGCAGCCGACACGCTGGACAATCTCAAGGAGCAGGGCTTCGCTCGCATCGCCATCGCCAACGAGCCGCCCTTCACCGCGGTGGCGGCGGACGGCAAGGTCTCCGGCGCCGGGCCGGACGTGGCCCGCGAGGTGTTCAAGCGCATGGGCGTGGCCGACGTCGTCGCCTCGATCTCGGAATACGGCGCCATGATCCCCGGGCTGCAGGCGCGCCGCTTCGATGCCGTCACCGCTGGCCTGTTCATGAAGCCGGAGCGCTGCCGCGCCGTCGCCTATTCCCAGCCGATCCTGTGCGACGGCGAGGCCTTCGCGGTGAAGAAGGGCAATCCGCTGAACTTCCAGAGCTATGCCGACATCGCCGCCAATGCCGACGCCAAGATCGGCGCGCCCGGCGGCGGCACCGAGGAGCGGCTGGCACTGGAGGCCGGGGTACCGCGGGAGCGGGTGATCGTGGTGCCGGACGGGCAGAGCGGCATCAAGATGCTGCAGGACGGCCGCATCGACGCCTATTCGCTGCCGATCCTGTCGATCCAGGACCTGATGAAGAAGGCGTCGGACCCGAACATCGAGATGATCGGCCCGGTGAAGAACGCCCCGGTCTATTGCGACGGTGCCGCCTTCCGCAAGCAGGACACGGCGCTGCGCGACGCCTTCGACAAGGAGCTGGCGGCGCTGAAGCAGTCCGGCGAATTCGCCAAGATCGTCGAACCCTACGGCTTCTCGGCCAAGGCCGCGATCGAGACCAACCGCGACGCGCTGTGCGGCGGTCCGAACTGAGGGGCTGAGGGAAGAGCCGCCGCATGACCGACTGGGCCGGCTATTTCGGGCTGATCCTGCAGGGCGCCTGGGTGACGATCGAGCTGACCGTGCTCGGCTGCGCCCTGGCGTTGGTCGTCGCCTTCCTGGCCGGGCTGGGGCGAATCTCGTCCAGCTTCGCCCTGCGATCGCTGGCCACCGTCTATATCGAGTTCTTCCGCGGCACCTCGATCTTCGTGCAGCTGTTCTGGGTCTATTTCGTGCTGCCGCTGGCGGGGTTCGAACTCAGCCCGCTGCAGGCCGGGGTGCTGGCGCTGGGCCTCAATGTCGGGGCCTATGGCGCCGAGGTGGTGCGCGGCGCGGTGCAGTCGATCGGCCGCGAACAGCGCGAGGCCTGCGTGGCGCTGAACCTGACACGGCGGCAGAGCCTGCGCCATGTCATCCTGCCCCAGGCCTTCGTGCTGATGCTGCCGACCTTCGGCAACAATGCGATCGAACTCTTGAAGGCCACTGCCGTGGTGTCGCTGATCTCGCTGGCCGACCTCACCTTCCAGGCCCAGATCGTGCGGGCCCAGACTGGCAGCACCGCCTTTCCCTTCCTCACCATCCTGGTGATCTACTTCCTCCTCGCCACGCTGATCTCGACGGGAGTGCGGGCGCTGGAACGCCGCCTGGCGCGCGGCCTCGACGGCGTGCGGAGCTGACGCCATGGATTGGGACTGGGCCTTCGTCGTCGAGATCCTGCCGACCCTGCTGCAGGGCGCCAAGATCACCATCCTGGCCACCATCCTGGGCTATGCCCTGGCGGTGGTGCTGGGCCTCGGCCTGGCGCTGCTGCGCCGGTCGCCGCGCCGCTGGCTGGCGCGCGGCACCGGCTTCGTCGCCGAATTCATCCGCGGCACCCCGCTGCTCGTGCAACTCTACTTCCTGTTCTACATCATGCCGGATCTCGGCCTGACCCTGTCGCCGCTGACCGCCGGGGTGATCGGCCTCGGCCTGCACTACGCCACCTACACGGCGGAGGTGTACCGCGCCGGCATCGACAACACGCCGCGCGGCCAGTGGGAAGCGGCGAAGGCCTGCAACCTCACGGTCGGCCAGAGCTGGCGCCACATCATCCTGCCGCAGGCGATCCCGCCGATGATCCCGGCCCTGGCCAACTACTTCATCGCCATGTTCAAGGAGACGCCGCTGCTCTCCGCCATCACGGTCCTGGAGCTGATGAACCAGGCCCGCAGCGTCGCCAACTTCAACTACCGCTACCTGGAGCCGATCACGCTGGTCGGCGCCTTCTTCCTCGTCATCAGCCTGATCGCCGTGACCGGCCTCCGCGTCCTGGAGCGCCGCTTCCGGCCGCTGCGCTGACCCGGAGTCGATGATGCCGCTGCCCGAGATCGAACGATCCGCCCTGCCGCTCAGCTTCGACGACCGGCCGCTGCCGAAGCGGGTCGGCCTCGTCACCCTGGCGACCGACCACACCAGCGAGCCGGATTTCCGTCGCATGGTGGCCAGCGACCGGATCGGCGTCTATGTCGCCCGCATCGCCTATGCCAACCCGACCACGCCGGAGAATCTGCGCCGGATGCAGCCGCGGCTGAGCGAAGGCGCCCGGCTGATCCTGCCGGAAGAGGATCTGGATCTCGTCTGCTACTCCTGCACCTCGGCGTCGGTGGTGATGGGCGACGATGCGATCGAGGTGGCGATCCGCGAGGCCAAGCCCGGCGTCACCGTGGTGACGCCGCCGCTGGCCGCGCGCCGCGGCCTCGACGCGCTGGGCGTCCGCCGGATCGCGCTGCTGACGCCCTACACGGTCGAGACCAGCCGGCCGATGGCGGCCTATTTCGCCGATCACGGCTACGGCATCGCCCGCTTTACCTGCCTCGGCCTCGACGACGACCGGGAGATGGCGCGGATCACCCCGGCTTCGATCATCGCGGCGGCCGAGGCGGCGATGACGCCGGACGCCGAGGCGCTGTTCATCTCCTGCACCGCCCTGCGTGCCGCCGGGGTGGCGGCGGAGATCGAGCGCCGGATCGGCAAGCCGGTGGTGACCAGCAACCTCGCCACCGCCTGGATGGCCCTGCGGCTGTGCGGCGACGACCAGCCCCGGCCGGATCTCGGCCGGCTGATGGCGGTGTGAGGGGCGGGGTGATGGTCGGCGCATCCCATTCGAGCAATTCGGGCTATTCGAGTCCCCCCTCCCCTTGCGGGWGGGGGGTAGGGGGAGGGGGTTCCCTCCGCCAGAACCGGCCGCATCCGGTCGGAACTCCGAGGCCCATCGCATTCGCGCGCGGACGCGCGCAGACCCCTCCCCCTGCCCCCCTCCCGCAAGGGGAGGGGGGACAAAAAAAGGTGGGCCTGCGTCCTGAGGGAACAGTTCGTAGGTTGGGTTCGCCAAGTGCGAACCCAACCTACGTCTCTCTGCGGACGGCGAGGCCCGCCCGATGACCCACGCCGTCACCCTCGCCACCATCCATGCCGCCGCGGAGCGCATCGCCGGAGAGGTCGTGCGCACGCCGCTGGTGCCGTCGCCGACCCTGTCGGAGCGCGCCGGCGCGCCGGTGTTCCTCAAGCTCGAGACCCGGCAGACCACCGGCAGCTTCAAGCTGCGCGGCGCGACCAACGCGGTGCTGTCGCTGCCGCCGGAGGCCCGCAAGGTTGGGATCGCCGCCGCCTCGACCGGCAATCACGGCCGCGGCCTGGCTCATGCCGCCGCCCGCCAAGGCCTGCGTTGCATCGTGTGCATGTCCGCCCTGGTGCCGGAGAACAAGGTCGCCGCGATCCGCACCCTGGGGGCGGAGATCCGCATCGTCGGCCGGTCGCAGGACGACGCCCAGGATGAGGTCGACCGGCTGGTGGCGGAGGAGGGGTTCACCGCCATCCCGCCCTTCGATCACCCGGATGTGATCTCCGGCCAGGGCAGCATCGGGCTGGAGATCGTCGCCGACGTGGCCGACGTGGAGCAGGTGGTGGTGCCGCTGTCCGGCGGCGGCCTGTTCGGCGGCATCGCCGCGGCGGTCAAGGCGTTGCGGCCACTGGCCCGGATGACCGGCGTGTCGATGGAACGCGGCCCGGCGATGCAGCTCAGCCTTGCCGCCGGCCGCCCGGTGCCGGTCGAGGAATTGCCGACCCTGGCGGATTCGCTCGGCGGCGGCATCGGCCTGGACAACCGCCACACCTTTGCCCTGGCCCGCGACCTGCTGGACGAGGTCGTGCTGCTGGCCGAGGCCGAGATCGCCGCGGCGATCGACCACGCCTATGCCGCGGAGCAGGAGATCGTCGAGGGCGGCGGCGCGGTCGGCATCGGCGCGTTGCTGGCCGGCAAGCTCACCGTATCCGGTCCGACCGTGCTGGTGGTCTCGGGCCGCAACATCGACATGGCGCTGCACCGCAGGATCGTCAGCGGCGCCTGGGAGGAGACACCGTGCCCCGCATGACCATCGTGACGGAGGCGGAACTGCGCCGCGCCGTGCCGCTCGACCGCGATACCGTCGCCTGCGTCGAGCAGGCGTTCCTGGCGCTGGCCACCAAGGCGGTGGTGATGCCGCCGATCCTGCGCCTGGACATCCCTGAGCATCATGGCGAGGTCGATGTGAAGACCGCCTATGTGCCCGGCCTGGACGGCTTCGCCATCAAGATCAGCCCCGGCTTCTTCGACAACCCGAAGCTGGGCCTGCCCAGCACCAGCGGGCTGATGGTGCTGTTCAGTGCCAGGACCGGGCAGGTCGATGCGGTGCTGTTCGACAATGGCTACCTGACCGACGTGCGCACCGCCGCGGCGGGCGCGGTGGCGGCCAGGCACCTGTCCCGCAAGGATGCGAAGGTGGCCGCGATCTTCGGTGCCGGCATGCAGGCGCAGCTGCAGTTGCAGGCGCTGATGCTGGTGCGGCCGATCGTCGAGGCGCGGATCTGGGCCCGCCGGCCCGAGCGGGCGGATGCCCTGGCGGTGACGTTGTCCGACCGGCTGGGCATCGCCGTCCGCGCCGAGGTGGCGCCGGAAGCAGCGGTCGACGGCGCCGACATCATCGTCACCACCACGCCGGCGACCGAACCGGTGCTGAGCGCCGGCTGGCTGTCGCCCGGCCAGCACATCACCGCGATAGGCTCGGACGCCGAGCACAAGAACGAGCTGGATCCCGCCATCCTCGCCCGTGCCGACCTCTATGTCGCCGACAGCCTGGCGCAGGTGCGGCGGCTGGGCGAGCTGCATCACGCCATCGCCGCCGGCACCGTCGCGGCCGATGCCGTCTTCCCCGAACTCGGCGCCGTCATCGCCGGCACCGCGCCCAGCCGCAGCTCCGCCACCGCCATCACCGTCGCCGACCTCACCGGCACCGGCGCCCAGGACACCGCCATCGCCACCCTGGCCCGCGGCCGCGTGGCCGCCGCCGGCATCGGCACCCCCTTCGAAAGCTGAAAGGCACCGCCATGTCCGTCACCTTGAACTTCAGCCGCGAGGAATATGCCGCGCGGCTGGCCAAGACCCGCGCCGCCATGGCCCGCCAGGGGATCGACCTGCTGTGGGTCAGCGACCCCTCGAACATGGCGTGGCTGACCGGCTATGACGGCTGGTCCTTCTACGTCCACCAGGGCGTGCTGGTGCCGCCGGAGGGCGAGCCGATCTGGTACGGCCGCGGCCAGGACGCCAACGGCGCAAAGCGCACCGCCTATCTCGCGCATGACAACATCATCGGCTATCCCGACCATTACGTGCAGTCGACCGAACGGCACCCGATGGACCGGCTGGCCGGGATCATCGACTCGCGCGGCTGGGGCCGGCTGTCGATCGGCGTCGAGATGGACAATTACTGGTTCTCGGCCGCCGCCTTCGCATCGCTGCAGCGCCACCTGCCCAACGCCCGCTTCGCCGACGCCACCGCGCTGGTGAACTGGCAGCGCGCGGTGAAGAGCCCGCAGGAGCTGGACTACATGCGAAAGGCCGCGCGCATCGTCGAGGCGATGCACAAGCGGATCGTCGAGAAAGTCGAGCCCGGCCTGCGCAAGAACGACCTCGTCGCCGAGATCTACGATGCCGGCATCCGCGGGGTGGACGGCGTCGGCGGCGACTATCCCGCAATCGTGCCGCTGCTGCCCTCGGGCGCGGACGCCTCGGCGCCGCACCTGACCTGGGACGACAAGCCGATGCGCAGCGGGGAGGGAACCTTCTTCGAGATCGCCGGCTGCTACAAGCGCTACCACTGCCCGCTGTCGCGCACGGTGTTCCTGGGCAAGCCGACCCAGGCCTTCCTCGACGCCGAGAAGGCGGTGCTGGAGGGGATGGAGGCCGGGCTGGAGGCGGCGCGGCCGGGCAACACCTGCGAGGACATCGCCCATGCCTTCTTCGGCGTGCTGAAGAAGTACGGCATCACCAAGGACAACCGCACCGGCTACCCGATCGGGCTGAGCTATCCGCCGGATTGGGGCGAACGGACCATGAGCCTGCGCCCGGGCGACCGCACCGTGCTGGAGCCCGGCATGACCTTCCACTTCATGACCGGGCTATGGCTGGAAGACATGGGGCTGGAGATCACCGAGAGCATCGCCATCGCCGAGGGCGGGGTCGAGATCCTGGCCGACGTGCCGCGCCAGCTCTTCGTCAAGCCATGACCGGTGTCGACCTGCCGCCATCGCCGATCGTGCCGTCGGTCGATTTCGACCGCGACGGGGTGCAGCACGGCACGCTGCGCCTGCCCTACAGCCGGGACGATTCCGCCTGGGGCTCGGTGATGATCCCGATCGCCGTGATCCAGAACGGGGAGGGCCCGACCGCCCTTCTCACCGGCGCCAATCACGGCGACGAATACGAGGGCCCGATCGCGCTGTTCGACCTGGCGCGGACGCTGGATCCGGCGCAGGTGCGGGGGCGGGTGATCATCGTCCCGGCGATGAACTACCCGGCCTTCCGCGCCGGCACCCGCACCTCGCCGATCGACAAGGGCAATCTGAACCGCAGCTTCCCCGGCCGGCCCGACGGCACCGCGACGCAGAAGATCGCGGACTATTTCCAGCGCGCCCTGCTGCCGCTGGCCGACATCGTGCTGGACTTCCATTCCGGCGGGAAGACGCTGGATTTCGTGCCCTTCGCCGCCGCCCATATCCTGCCCGACAAGGACCAGGAGGCGCGCAGCTTCGCGGCGGTCGCGGCCTTCGCGGCGCCCTGGTCGATGCGGATGCTGGAGATCGACGCCGTCGGCATGTACGACACCGCGGCCGAGGCGGCGGGCAAGGTCTTCGTCACCACCGAACTCGGCGGCGGCGGCACCGCCACGGCCCGCACCGTCGGCATCGCCAAACGCGGCGTGCGCAACCTGCTGCGCCATGCCGGCATCCTGGCGGAGGCGGTGGAGCCGGCGCCCAGCCGCTGGCTCGACATGCCGTCTTCCGACTGCTTCTGCTTCGCGGAGCAGGACGGCATGGCCGAGACCTGCGTCGATCTCGGCGACCCGGTGCGGAAGGGCGACGTCATCGCCCGGATCCACCCGGTCGACCGCACCGGCGGGGCGCCGGCGGAATACCGGGCGGCGCTGAACGGCATCCTCGCCGCCCGGCACTTCCCCGGCCTGGTCAAGGCGGGGGACTGCCTGACGGTGATCGGCACCGTGGAGGATTAGGGCGTCACGGTCGGTTCATGTCGGCGAACACCGCCTTCAGCCGGGCCGCGGCGAAATCCATGAAGGCCCGGACCTTGGCGGTCGCCAGCCGGCCTTCGGGGGCGATGAGATGGGCGGGCAGCGGGGGCAACTCGTCGTCCGGCAGCAGGATGACGAGGCGGCCTTCCCGGACGTGGCGGTCGATCTTGTACGACATGACGCGCAGCACGCCCTCGCCGTCCACGGCGGCGTCCACCGCGGCCTGATCGGCATTGACCATCAGGCGCGGGCGCACCCGCACGTTGCGGTTCACCCGGTGTCCCGGCGCCGGCGGGAAGCTCCAGACCTCATTCGGGCTCAGCGGGGCGATCGCGATGCAGTCATGCTCCGAAAGATCGGCCGGCACCGTGATCGCCGGCTTGCGCGCGAGGTAGTCCGGCGAGGCGCACAGCACGCGCCTGACATTGCCGACATGCAGCGCGATCATCGCCGAATCCGGCAGGGCCGCGATCCTCAGCGCCACGTCCACGCCCTCCTCGATCAGGTTGATCATCTGGTCGAGCAGCAGGAAGCGGACCTGGACGTCGGGATGGGCCCGCAGGAAGGCGCCGATGATCGGGCGCAGGATCTGGGTTCCGAACATCACCGGCGCCGTGATCGTCAGCAGGCCACGCGGCGCGGTTCGTTCGCCGGCCACCGACAGGTCGGCTTCCTCGAGGTCGGTCAGCATGCGGCGGCAGGCCGCGGCGTAGCGTTCGCCCGCATCGGTCAGCCGCAGGCCACGCGTGCTGCGATGCAGCAGCTGGACGCCGACCTGGCTTTCGAGAAAGGCGATGGCGCGGGTGACGGCGGCCGGTGAGCGGCCCAGCCGACGTCCGGCACCGGCAAGGCTCCCTTCATCGAGCGTGGTGACGAACACGCGCATGGCGTCCAGTCGGTCCATCGGTCCTTCCGGCTGGCGAAAGCAAGGCTTTCCCACGATAGACGTTCTGGCGACGGGGACAAAGCCGTAGCCTCTTGCGGCGGCAGATGGGTCACTCCCCCGCAGGCCCTCCAGATGAGGAAGACCGAGATGCAAGCCCCGAAGCCGGCCGTCACCCACCATCGCACCGTCGCCATCGAAGGCGTGGAGGTCTTCTACCGCGAGGCCGGCCCGGCCGATGCGCCGGTCGTGCTGCTGCTGCACGGCTTCCCGACCTCGTCGCATATGTTCCGCAATTTGATCCCCGCTTTGGCGGACCGCTACCGCGTGATCGCGCCGGACTATCCCGGCTTCGGCCAGAGCGGCATGCCCGACCACCGGGAGTACGCCTACACCTTCGCCCACTACGCCGATGTGGTGGACGGGCTGCTGGAGCAGCTCGGCGTCCGGCGCTACGCCATGTATGTGATGGATTATGGCGCGCCGGTCGGCTACCGCCTGGCGCTGAAGCACCCCGAGCGGGTCAGCGCGCTGATCATTCAGAACGGCAACGCCTATGAGGAGGGCCTCAAGCAGTTCTGGGACCCGATCAAGGCGTATTGGGCGGAGGACTCGGCGGCGCGGCGCGAGGCGCTGGCCTTCCTGGTGGCGCCGGAGACGACGAAGTTCCAGTACACCGACGGCGTGCGCGACGTCTCACGCATCTCCCCCGACAACTGGGTCCACGACCAGGCGCTGCTGGACCGGCCGGGGAACAAGGACGTCCAGCTCGACCTGTTCAAGGACTACGGCAGCAACGTCCCGCTCTACCCCCAGTTCCAGGCCTTCTTCCGCGAGCGCAAGCCGCCGACGCTGATCGTGTGGGGCCAGAACGACGTCATCTTTCCGGCCGACGGCGCCCACCCCTACAAGCGCGACCTGCCGGACCTCGAATTCCACCTGTTCGACACCGGCCATTTCGCCCTGGAGGACAAGGCCGACGAGATCTTCCCCCTGATCCGCGACTTCCTCGATCGGAAGGTAGGGGGCGGGCCGTGACGCCGGCCGATCACCCCGTCGCGTCACGCCAGGGCTTCTGTCTGTGCTGCGGCGGCTCGGCCACCTTCGCCCCTGACGGCAGCTGGCTGACCCCGCACCAGGTCTTTACCGAGGCCCGCGGCATCGTCGACACGATCCGCGCGGCGGCGGCCACGGCGCCGATCCAGGTCCACACGCTGCGCGGCAATGTCAGCGTGCTCGAGGGGTCCGGCGGCAACATCGCCGTGCTCACCGGCCCGGACGGCAAGCTGCTGGTCGATGCCGGCATCGGCGTGTCCCGGCCGCAGCTCACCAAGGCCCTCGCCAGCCTGGGACCCGAGCCGATCACGCACCTGATCAACACCCATTGGCATTTCGACCATGCCGACGGCAATGAATGGCTGCATGCCGAAGGTGCTGCCATCCTGGCCCATGAGAACACCCGCAAGCATCTCATCGCCGCCCAGCGGGTCGAGGACTGGAACTTCGACTTCCCGGCATCGCCGCCGGGCGCCATTCCGGCCGACGTCTTCGCCACGGACCGGAGCGTGCAACTGAACCGCTCCACCCTCGCGCTGAAGTATTACGGCCCGGCCCACACCGACAGCGACATCTCCGTCACCTTCGCCGAGGCGGACATCGTCCACGCCGCCGATATCTACTGGAATGGGATCTACCCGTTCATCGACTATTCGACCGGCGGCAGCATCGACGGCACGATCCGCGGGGCCGAGGCCACCCTGGCTGTGACCACCGACAAGACGATCATCATCCCGGGCCACGGCCAGCCCGTCAGCAACCGGGCGGAGCTCCAGGCCTATCGCGACATGCTGGTGGCGATCCGGGACAACGTCGCGGCGCTGAAACGCCAGGGCCGGTCCCTGGAGGAGATCGTCGCGGCCAAGCCGACCGCGGCCTATGACGCGAAATGGGGCCAGTTCGTCATCGGCCCCGCCCTCTTCACCAAGCTGGTCTACGAGGGCGTCTGAAACCGCGCCGGGCCTACGACCTGCCGATCACGGTCCGGGAGACCGCCAACAGCCGCCCCGGACCGTTCACGGCCGCGAACAGCAGCCCGGCGATGAAGGAGAAGTGATCGACGAAGAAGCCGAACTCGGCCTGGTTCCCCGCCCAATGCGATGGGCCGTGGAAGGCGAAGGCCAGGAACAGGACATAGGCCGCGGCGACGAGCGCCGCTTCCGAGAAGAACGCGCCCGTGAGGAAACAGATGGCCAGCGCACATTCCAGGATCGCGGCAAGCCAGGCCAGGAGAAGCGGAGCCGGAAAACCCGCGGCGGCGATGTAGCCCGCGGTGTCGCCCATGCCGAGGAACTTGAAGCTCACGGCCATGATGAAAACCGCGGCGAAGATGATCCTGCCGATGAGAATAGCGATCGACCGCCACGAGGGTTCTGATGCATCCATGCTCGTCGGCCTTTCCCCCATGTAAGATACGCAGAGTAACCGAACTGGAATACCAGGTTCAACTGCTGGGCTGGCGCGAGTCGCGACCTTGCGGGAACTGAGGCGCTCGCGATCCTATCAAAGAATTGCCAGGGCCGTGGTCGCCACCAGGATGGCCGCGAACAGCAGATTGACCACCCGGGATATCGTCGGTTGGTGCAGTAGTCTGGCAAAGACGCTGCCGGCGACCAGCCAGGCGAGATGGATCAGGGTGATCATCCCGGTCAGCACCGCCACCTTGATCATCGTTTCCGTCAGGCGGGAATCGGCGGCGAGCGTGGTGCCGGTGAAGACCGCGGCGATGGCGAGATAGGCCTTGGGATTGGCCACCGCGAGCAGAAAGCCGCCGACGAGGCCGGGCGCCTGGACGTCCCGGCCGGGTTCGGACAAGGGCGGCGCCGTGGCGATCCTGAACGCCAGATAGATCATGTAGGCGACGGACAGGCCCAGCAGGACCGGGGCAAGGCGTGGCAGCGACAGCAGGATTGAGACCAGCCCCGCGGCGATCGCGAGCAGGACGGCGGTGGTGCCCAGGATCAGCCCCGACACATAGGGCAGGGACCGCCGGAAGCCGAAGGCGGCGCCGACGGCGGTGACGCTGATGGTCGACGGGCCCGGGCTGCCCATCACCACCAGGGCCGCCAGGACCAGCGACAGGACGGGGTGCCAGGCCCCGGGGTCCAAAAGCAGCTGATCCATCATGGGAATCCCTGTAGCGTCGCCGGATGGGAACCAGGCTACAGGGGCGAAGCGACGCCGGTCTTGGACGCTTGTGCGACACCGGCCCGCGCGGCGGTAGGGCCAAGGGCGCCTGCAGCCACGGCCTCACGCCGGGGCAATGGGCCGCCGCGCTCGGCTAGCCCATCGGTCAGGCCAGCCCCATCTCCCGCATATCCTGGAACCGGTCGGCGATGCGCGGATGCAGCCGGCCGCCATCCGCGGCACCGATCGCCACCAGCACCTCGTCCGGCCCCGGCGCGTCGGTGACGGCGAATTCGGCGGTGATGAAATGCGACCGCTTGCCGGTCTCGGTCTTGTGGATCATCGGCACCGAGACGGTGACGCCGGCCGGCCCGCGGGTGTTGGTGAAGCTGAGATAGGCGGTGCCGCCCACCGCGTTGCGGAACACATTGCCGAAGCGCAGCGTGTGGATCAGGGCGGAGGCGTGCTCGACCTCGCCGCCGGTGCCGACGATCGCGGCCTTGCCATAGGCCTCGATCCGGTCCGCCGGCATCAGCTCGAGCAGCCGGGCGACCAGCGCCTCGGCCAGCGGCGGGGCGATCGCCAGCACCTCCGGCCGCAGGTCCTCGACGAAGCCGCGCCCTGCCCAGGGGTTCGCCAGCACCGCCGCGACGATGACCGAGGTCACCGGCCGGGCGCCGCGCTTGCCGCCCTCGATGAATATCTGCTCCGTGTGGGCGGCGATCTTGCGGATCTCAAGCGTCATGGCGCGCTCTCATGCTCTCGGCTGGTTCGGAGGCCGCGACCCTAGGCAGCGCCGCGGCGGGCGTCTTCCTATGAATCGGAGGAAACGGACGCTGAAATCCCCCCGGCCGGGAGGTAGAGTGGGGCGCGCGCCCGCGCCTAAACTCGGCATCGTTTCCGCAGATGAGCCATTTGCCCTTGGACCACCGGTCGCTGCTCCGCGCGCTTCGCGATGCCGCCAGCCTGATCAATTCCAGCGGCGACCTCGCCACCATGCTGCGGCACCTCGTCTACGCCGCCTGCCACCACGGCATGTGGTCGATGGGCGCGGTGATGAGCGTCGACCAGCAGAACGGCTATGCCTATGTCGTGGCCCGGCACGATCCGACGCTGATCCCGAACGTGCTGGAGAACCGCTGGAACCTCGCCACCAGCCCGTCGCTGATCGCCCTGACGCGCAACGAGCCGGTGGTGATCCCCGACGCCTTCGCCTCCGAGGAGTTCCCGGCCTACCGCCAGGAGGCGCATGAGCGCGGCTACCGCACCGTGGTGGTGCTGCCGATGGGCTGCCACGACGCCGAGGGCCGCGCCATGGTCCTGACCGTGCAGTCGCGCACCGTGGTCGAGGTCACCGAGGACGACCTCGCCTTCCTCGGCAGCATCGTCCATCTCGGCGCCATCGCCGTCGACAAGGCGCACCGGCTGCGGGCCGAGCACGTCTTCGCCGAACGGTTGCAGAGCGTGCTGGCGGTGAATTCGGCGCTGATGGAGCAGGTGCTGGCCGACGGGTCGGTGGTGTCGGCGGCGGCGATGATCGGCGAGGTGTTTCCCAACCCGATCGTGGTGCTGGACCTGACCGCCAACCTGATCGTCGCCGGCCGTTCGCCGCGGCCCGAGATCCTGGACGACGCGGCCTGGCAGCTGGCCGTTCGCACCACGCTCAACCGGCAACTGGTGAAGGCGGCCCGCGCCGCCGTGGACCAGCCGCGCGCCGAGGCCTGGGACCTGCATCTCGACCATGGCGCCGGGCGGTTCAAGGTGGCGGCGCGGATCGAGCCGCTGGTGATCGACCGCGAGGCGGTCGGCGTGCTGATGGTGTTCCCGCGCTCGACCGATTTCGGCGACCTCGACCACCTCTTGCTCGACAGCGCCAAATTCGCGCTCAGCGTCCAGATGATGCGCAGCTTCATCCGGTTCCGGGCGGAATCGCAGACCCTGACCGACCTGTTCTCCGAGATCGTCGAGCAGCGCTGGCGCGACCCGGCCGACATCACCGCCCGGGCGCTGCGGCTGGGCTTCGACCTAGCCGTGCCCGCCCTGCTGATCGCGGTCGGTCTTCCGGCCGGTACCGGCATCGGCACCGCCACGGGGCTGGAACTGCACCGTTCGGTGACCCGCGCGGCGCAGGAACAGCATCCCCAGTCCAGCGCCGTGGCCTTCGGCGATGCCATCATCTGCCGGCTGCCGACCGATGGCGGCGACGGCGAGGAGGCGGCGCGGAAGCTGATGCGCCGGATCGTGGAGGAGGCGCGGCGGGTCCTCGACGCCGTCCCGATCGTCGTAGCCAGCAAGCCGTGCCGCGCGCTGGGCGACTATCCCGGCGCCTGGGAGCAGTGCCAGCGCATGATCGTGCTGGCCCGCCGCTTCCATCGCCAGGGGGTGCTGACGCCGCAGGATTTCGGGCCGTTCCCGGTGCTGCTGTCGGCCGCCGACACCGATGAGGTCCGGGGCTTCGTCGACGGCGCGATCGGCGCCGTGGCGCGCCACGACCAGAAGCACGGCACGGCCTATATCGAGACCCTGGCCCGGTTCCTCGACCAGGGCTGCCGCAACCAGGCCTGCGCCGACGCCATGGGCCTGCACGTCACCACGCTGCGCTATCGCCTGGCACGGATCCACGAGCTGTTCGGCATCGAGCTGGACACGCCGGAGCGGCGCTTCTCGCTCGAACTCGCCATCCGGCTGCACGGCATGGTCAAGGACGGCGCCGGCCGCGGCTGACGCCCCCGCTTGCTCCGACGGATAGGAGCATCATCGCCTCCGCTTCCTCTCGACCGCAGGAAGATCACCCGGTTCCGAGCGAATAGCCTCACTCGAAATCGAGGAGGCCCCGCGGATGTCAGCACCCCAGCAGAACGGTCACAGCCCGATCGACGCCGTCGAGCTGCGGCGGGCGTTCGGGACCTTCGTCACCGGGGTCACCGTCGTCACCACCTGGGACGGGGAGGGGGCGCCGCGCGGCATGACCGCGAACTCCTTCACCTCGGTGTCGCTCGACCCGCCCCTGCTGCTGGTCTGCATCGGCAGGCACGCGGCCAGCTTCCCGGCGTTCAGTACCTCCACCGCCTTCGCCGTCAACCTGCTGCACGAGGCGCAGACCGACGTGTCGTCGCTGTTCGCGTCGAAGTCGCCGGACAAGTTCGGGGCGATCTCGCACGACACCGTCCACACCGGCGCCCCGGTGCTGACCGACTGCATGACCTGGTTCGACTGCACCGTGCACGACCGGGTCGAGGCCGGCGACCACATGGTGCTGATCGGCCGGGTGCAGGCCTTCGGCACCAGCGCCTCGGCCCCGCTCGGCTTCTGCCGCGGGCGCTACGCCGCGGTGAAGGACCCGCTGCCGGCCGGCTGGTCGCCGTCGCACAGCATGGTGGTCGGCTACCTGATCGAGCATGACGGCCGCATCCTGCTGCGCGCCGACGGCCACGGCGGCTGGGGCCTGCCCACCGCGCGCCGCCGCCGGGCCGAGCACGCCGTCGACCTCGACGATGTCGGCGCCCTGCCGCTCTTGTCCGACTCCACCTTCCTCTATGCGGTGTTCGACGTCGGCGACAGCGACCCCGGCTACATCATCTATCGCGGCCGGCTGGAGGACGCGGCCCCGGCCGCCGCACTGCCGCCCGACCTCCGCTTCTTCGCGCCCGAGGATCTGCCCTTCGAGGCGATCCCGGTGCGCGAGATCCGCTCGATGCTGCGGCGCTACCTGCGCGAACGCAGCTCCGACCGCTTCGGTATCTACATCGATTCCAGCGATGGCGGCCGCGTCGCGATGATCGATGGCGACGCCCGCCCCTGGCAGGCCAGCGACGCCTGAGCCGCCCCTGAAATTCCGACCGAAGAGACGCATGATGAGTCATTCCGTGAAGAGCATCGAAGGGTCGCGCCAGGGCCTGTTCATCGGCGGCCGGCGCGTGGCGCCGCTGTCGGGCCGCTATATCGCGAGCTATGACCCGACCACCGCCGAACCCTG
The DNA here is from genome assembly GCF_052115705.1 of Inquilinus sp. 2KB_23. Lineage (NCBI taxonomy): Bacteria > Pseudomonadati > Pseudomonadota > Alphaproteobacteria > Rhodospirillales > Rhodospirillaceae > Inquilinus > Inquilinus sp. 2KB_23. The sequence goes on from NZ_JBFRHF010000011.1 coordinate 141,743, forward strand.
GTACGAGGTGGCCGATGCAGGGGCCGAGGATGTCGATGCGGCGGTGCGCTCGGCCCAGGCCGCCTTCGTCGACCCGGCCTGGCGCCGCATGACCCAGACCGACCGCGGCAAGCTGGTGCGCCGGCTGGCCGACCTGCTGCTGCAGCATGCCGACGACCTCGCCCGGATCGAGACCCGCGACAACGGCAAGCTGCTGCGCGAGATGCTGGCCCAGCTGCGGGCCATGCCCGACGCCTATCTCTACTTTGCGGGGATGGCCGACAAGCTGCAGGGCGACACCATCCCGGTCAACAAGCTGGACATGCTGAACCTGACGCTGCGCGAACCGGTCGGCGTGGTCGGCATGATCACGCCGTGGAATTCGCCGCTGATGCTGCTGACCGGCACGCTGGCGCCCTGTCTGGCCATCGGCAACACGGTGGTGATCAAGCCGTCGGAGCACACCTCGGCCTCCACCTTGGCCCTGGCCGAGATCATCATGGAGGCGGGGTTCCCGGCCGGCGTGGTCAATGTCGTGACCGGCAACGGGGCCACCGCGGGCGAGGCGCTGACCCGCCATCCCGGCCTGGCCAAGATCGTGTTCACCGGCAGCACCGCGACCGGCAAGCGGATCGCCGCCAACGCCGCGTCCCAACTGGTGCCCTGCCAGATGGAGCTGGGGGGCAAGTCGCCGCATGTGGTGTTCGCCGATGTCGACCTCGACCGCGCGGTGAACGGCGTCGTCGCCGGCGTCTTCGCCGCGGCCGGGCAGACCTGCATCGCCGGGTCGCGCTGCTTCGTCGAGGCCGGCATCTACGACAGGTTCGTCGACAGCCTGGTCGACCGCACCCGGCGGATCCGCATCGGCCATCCCGAGAACGACGACACCGAGATCGGGCCGCTGGCCCTGTCGGCCCAGCTCGAGAAGGTCGAGGGCTATGTCGGCTCCGGCGTCGCCGAAGGCGCCCGGATCGCGGTCGGCGGGCACCGGCCGCAGCAGGGGGAGCTGGGGCGCGGCTGGTATTACGAGCCGACGGTGCTGGTCGATGCGCGCAACGACATGGGCTTCATGCGCGACGAGATCTTCGGCCCGGTGATCGGGGTGGTGCCGTTCCGCGACGAGGCGGAGCTGATCGGCCTGGCCAACGACACCCGCTACGGCCTGGCCGCCGGCATCTGGACCCAGAACATCGACCGCGCCCTGCGCTTCGCCCGCAACGTCGATGCCGGGACGGTGTGGATCAACACCTACCGCTCCGCCGCCTACATGTCGCCGAATGGCGGCTTCAAGGAAAGCGGCTACGGCCGGCGCGGCGGCTTCGAGGTGATGCGCGAGTTCTCGCGCCTCAAGAACGTCGTCGTCGACTACTCCGGCGCGACCCAGGACCCGTTCGTCATCCGCCTGCGCTGACGGCGCCGCACCTCGCAACCTTTCGACCCAATGGGGAGAGCGACCCGATGAAATTCGCCGTTTCGATCAATATGGAGCGCTTCAGCCCGGCCCGGGACATGCAGACCGTCATGGCCGAGACGCTGGAGCTGGTGAAGATGGCCGATGCCGGCGGGTTCGAGACCGTGTGGACGGCCGAGCACCACACCATCGAATGCACCATCGCGCCGAACCCGTTCACCACCCTAGCCTGGTACGGCCACCACACCGACCGGATCCGCCTGGGCACCGCCACCCTGGTCGCGCCCTACTGGGACCCGATCCGCCTGGCCGGCGAGGCTGCGCTGTGCGACCAGCTGACCGGCGGGCGCCTCGAATTCGGCATCGCCCGCGGCTCGTACCAGTACGAGTTCGACCGCATGGCCGGCGGCATGATCCAGCAGGAGGGCGTGGCCTATCTCAAGGAGATCGTGCCGGCGGTGAAGGCGCTGTGGGCCGGCGACTACGCCCATGACGGCAAGTACTGGAAGTTCCCGCTGGCGACCTCGGTGCCGAAGCCGCTGCAGAAGGGCCACCCGCCGATCTGGGTCGCCGCCCGCGACCCCGGCACCTTCGACTGGGCCGTCGGCATCGGCGCCAGCATCCTGTCGACCCCGCTGTCCGCCCCGGCGGCGGAGATCGCGGTGCTGGGCGACAAGTTCGCTAAGGCGGTCGCCGACCATCCGAAGGTGCCGCGGCCGCGCTTCATGATGCAGCGCCGGACCTGCGTCTATGAGCGGCCGGAGGATTGGGAGGTGCCGGTCCGCCACAGCGTCGATTACGGCCGCTATTTCGAGAACCTGTTCCAGAATGTCGGCACCGTGACCAACGGCTTCCCCGAGGCGGTGCCGTTCGAGGTCGTGGCCAACCGGTCCAATTACAGCCCGGAAAGCGTGCGCGAGAACCTGATGTTCGGCACGCCGGACGAGGTGATCGAGAAGCTGCTGCCCTATGAGGCGGCGGGGGTCGACCAGTACTGCCTGGGCCTGTCCTTCAACCTGCCCTTCGAGCTGCAGAAGAAGACCCTGTCGCTGTTCATCCGCGAGGTCATGCCGGTGTTCGCGGAACGGGCGCGGTCCCGCGCGGCGGATGCGGCCAAGCTGGCGATGGCAGGCTAGGTCTGGCTTTGGGAATGTCTGACTCACAGATCCTCCGGCATACCCCGATTGCCTCTCCCGCTTGCGGGGCTTCTCAGAATGCCTCCGGATCGTCCCGGAGGTTCGCAATGACTTCGACCGCACTCAAAAATGAGTCCCCCCTCCCCTTGCGAGAGGGGGGTAGGGGGAGGGGGTTTTCGATGCGCAGAGCCGACCCGGACTCGCGCAATTTGGCTCCGGAGGCGAAGCCTGTCCTTTGCCCATTCGCGCGCGGACGCGCGCAGCCCCCTCCCCCTAACCCCCTCCCGCAAGGGGAGGGGGGACGAGAAAGGAGCGGGCTCGGTCTATTCCGAAAAGGTCTCGCTTGCGGGAGAGGCAAAACAAGGCCGGCTGCATCGGCCACGAGCCGCCAGATCTACCCCGCGCCGGGTCAGCTAATTGTGAGCCAGGACACCAGCCGATGACGGTCGCCCTTCATCATCGCGTGGATGGTACAGGCATCCGCCCGCTTGTCCTGGTCCATGGCGTGGGGTCGTATCTCGAGGCCTGGGACGGCGTCGTCGCGGCCCTGGAAGGCGACTTCCGCATCCTGCGCTTCGACCTGCGTGGGCATGGGCGGTCGGAACGGGTGACGGGGCGCTACGAGATCGACGATTTCGTCTGCGACCTGTTGGAACTGGCGGATCGCGAGGGCTTCGGCCGCTTCGACCTCGCCGGCTTCTCGCTCGGCGGGTTGATCGCCCAGCGCCTGGCGCTGACCCATGGCCACCGGGTGCGGCGGCTGGTGCTGCTCAGCACCATCGCCGGCCGCACCGAGGCCGAGCGCGAGCGGGTGCGGGACCGGCTGGCGGCGATGCAGCGCGGCGAACCGGCCTCGCATTACGACGCCTCGGTCGGACGCTGGCTGACCGAGGCGTTCCAGGCGGCCAATCCGGAGCTGCTGCAGCGGCTGCGCGAACGCAACGCCGCCAACGACCCGGGCTGCTATGCCGCTTCATACCGCGTCCTGGCCGAAACCGATCTCGGCGATCAGCTCGACCGCATCCGCCACCCGACCCTGATCGCGACCGGCGCGGACGACCAGGGATCGAACCCGCGGATGGCCCGCTTCATGCACGACCGCATCGCCGGGTCGCGGCTGGAGATCCTGCCCGGCCTGCGCCATTCGATCCTGGTCGAGGCGCCGGACCGGATCGCCGGCCTGATGCGCGACTTCCTGCTCTTTCCCGACGAGGCCCCTCATGGATGAAACGCTCCGTGCCCGCGGCGAGACCGTGCGCCGCGCCGTGCTCGGCGACGCCTATGTCGACCGCGCCCTGGAGAATGCCGACGACTTCTCGCGGCCGTTCCAGGATGTGCTGAACGAGTATTGCTGGGGCCAGTGCTGGACCAATGACGACCTGGATCTGCGCCAGCGCAGCCTGCTCAATCTCGGCATGCTCGCAGCGCTGGGCCGGATGCACGAGTTCCAGGTGCATTTCCGCGGCGCCATCCGCAACGGGCTGAGCGATGCCGAGCTGCGGGCGGCGCTGATTCAGATCGCGGTCTATTGCGGCGTGCCGGCCGGCGTCGAGTGCTTCCGCATCGCCAGGGCGGTCCGCATCGAGATGGCGGCGGAGGCGGCGCCGTGATCGTCGAGGAGCGGATCTACAAGGTCAAACCGGGCCAACTGGCGCGCTATTTGCAGCTGGTGCGCGAGGAGGGGCTGGCGATCCAGCAGCCGATCCTCGGCAACCTGATCGGCTATTTCCACACCGAGATCGGGCCGCTGAACCACATCGTCCATCTCTGGGGCTATGCCGACCTCAACGACCGGGCGGAGCGGCGCCGGCGCCTGGCCGCCGACCCGGCCTGGCAGGCCTTCCTGGTCAAGCTGACCGCGACGCTGGACACGCTGGAGAACCGCATCCTGGTGCCGACCGATTTCTCGCCGTTGCGGTAGGGGAGGGAGGCATCGCGGGTTTGCTACTCTTCATAGGAGGGCCGGGGCGCTGTTTCCCCCGCATCGCGGGAAGACGCATCGCCGGATTCCAGCCCCAATATCCCAGGGCCAAAGAACGGTGGCTGGCGCGACTGCCGCGACTGGCCGCCCCGAAAACAGGGTGGTGACGGTGACGGATCGAATTCGGGTCGAGCACCTCTACAAGGTCTTTTCCGACATGCCGAAGGCCGCGCTGCAGCGGCTGGCCGCCGGCGCGACCAAGGAGCAGGTCCAGGCCGAGACCGGCCAGGTGGTGGGGCTGAACAACGTCTCGCTGTCGGTTCCGGCGGGGGCGATCTACATGATCATGGGCCTGTCCGGCTCCGGCAAATCCACCCTGGCGCGCTGCATCAACCGGCTCATCGAACCCACCGCCGGGCGCATCCTGCTGGATGGCGACGACGTGGTCGCGGCCGACGCCGCCCATCTGCGCGACATCCGCCGGACCCGCGTGTCGATGGTGTTCCAGCACTTCGCCCTGATGCCGCACCGGACCGTGTTCGAGAATGTCGAATTCGGCCTCAAGCTGCGCGGCATCTCCGCCCGCGAGCGCCGGAAGAAGGCGGAGGAGATCCTGTCCGTGGTCGGGCTGGCGCGCTGGGGCCACCATCTGCCGAGCGCGCTCAGCGGCGGCATGCGCCAGCGGGTGGGGCTGGCCCGCGCGCTGGCCACCGATGCCGATGTGCTGATCATGGACGAGGCGTTCAGCGCCCTCGACCCGCTGATCCGCACCGAGATGCAGGACGAACTGCTGCGGCTGCAGCGCACGCTGCACAAGACCATCCTGTTCATCACCCACGACTTCCAGGAAGCGCTGAAGCTCGGCACCCGCATCGCCATCATGGCCGACGGCGCCGTGGTGCGGGAGGGGACGCCGCAGGAGATCGTGACCGCCCCGGGCAGCGACTACGTCGCCGCCTTCACCCGCGAGGTCGACCGGTCGCGCCTGTTCGACGCCCGCTCGGTGATGGTCGACGCCGCCCCGATCGTCGTCCGTGCCGACGGCACCGCCGACCGGGCCGGCCCCGGCCGCGCCGGCCGGTCCTTCGTGGTCGACGATGCCGGCCGGCTGATCGGCACCATCGCCGAAGCCGACCTGCCGCGGCTGCAGCAGGGCATCAGCGCCCGGACCCTCGCCGCCGCCGGCTGCGCCACCGTGCCGGGCCATGCCCGGCTGGCCGACATCGCCGGCGCCTGCAGCACCGGCCAGCCCGTGGCCGTGATCGACGATGGCGGCCGGCTGCTCGGCTGCGTCGAACCCGCCCAGATCCTCGCCCGCATCGCGGCCCCCGCCGCGACCGCCCCCCACTCCTGACAACGGACGGCACCGATGTTCGATGCGGATGATCTCTACGTCCTGCCGGTCGACAAATGGATCCAGGCGGGCGTGCAATGGATGTCGCAAAACCTGCGGCCCTTCTTCCAGACCGTCAAATGGCCGGTGGAGCACCTGCTGGGCCTGATCGAGCACACGCTGCAGGGCATTCCATTCCCGGTCTTCGTCGTGCTGGCAGGGCTGATCGCCTGGAAGCTCTCGTCCCGCGGCGTCGCCCTATTCACCGTGGTGTCCCTGGTCGTCATCGCCTTCACCGGCGTCTGGACCGAGGCGATCACGACCCTGGCGCTGATCACCACCGCAATCGTGATCTGCGTCTGCATCAGCGTGCCGATCGGCATCCTGTGCGCCCGCAGCGACGCGGTGTGGCGCATCGTCCGCCCGGTGCTGGACGTGATGCAGACCACGCCAACCTTCGTCTATCTCGTGCCGATCGTGATGATGTTCGGCGTCGGCACCGTGCCGGGCGAGGTGGCGGTGATCATGGCGGCGGCGCCGCCACTGATCCGCTTCACCAATCTCGGCATCCGCATGGTCGACAAGGAGATGGTCGAGGCCGGGCTGGCCTTCGGCGCCACCGGTCGGCAACTGCTATGGGAAGTGCAGCTGCCGCTGGCGATGCCGACCATCCTGGGCGGCCTGAACCAGACCGTGCTGACCGCCATGGTGATGTCGGTGGTGGTCGCCATGATCGGCGCGGAAGGGCTGGGGCTGGTGGTGCTGCAGGGCCTCGGCCGGCTGGATGTCGGCCGCGCCGCGGTCGGCGGCCTGGCCATCGTGCTGCTGGCCATGACACTCGACCGCATCACCCAATCGCTCGCCAAATCCAAGGGCGGCAAGGGGGTATCGCTCCGCGCCGTGCTGCTGCGCCTGGTCGGCCGGCAGGACGATCGGGCACAGCCGGCCGTCGCCGGCGGGTCGACGGCGCAGCCTACGGCCTGACCCGGATCTTCATCGTTCGGCAAACAACAAAAGTCACTCGGAGGCACACCAATGGTTTCCAGCATGGGCCGTCGCGCCCGCCTGTCTTCAACAGTTCTGGCAGCAGCAATCCTGACCGCAGCCCTGTCCGCAACGGCGCTGCCCGCCCTGGCGGCCGACCTGCCGGGCAGCGGCAAGACCATCCGCTTCGTCCAGGACGACAGCCTGGGCGGCAACTATGTCGAGGACCAGATCCTGGTCACGGCGTTCAAGAAGCTGGGCTACGACGTCAACGTCACCGTGATGAACGGCACGCTGTTCTTCCAGGCGGCGTCGCAGGGCGATGTCGACATGAGCTCCGCCGTCACCCTGCCGCAGCGCGAGCCGGGCTACCGCAAGGTCGAGAAGGAGCTGGCGGTCGTCGGCACCGGCGGCATCCGCGGCGGCGGCATCAACGGCTACCTGATCGACAAGAAGACCGCCGACGCCAACGCCATCACCCATTTCGACCAGCTGAAGGACCCGAAGATCGCCGCCCTGTTCGGCACCGACGGCAAGGCCGAGCTGACCGGCTGCGATCCCGGCTGGAGCTGCGCCGACGTCATCGAGCACCAGGTCAAGGCGTTCGGCCTGTCCGACACCGTCCACATCGTCCGCGGCAAGTACGAGGCGCTGATGGGCGAGACCGTGGCCCGGGTCCAGCGCGGCGAACCCGCGCTGTACTACACCTGGAGCCCATCCTGGGTGAACGACGCGCTGGTGCCCGGCAAGGATGTGGTGTGGCTGCCGACCCCGTTCGATTCCCTGCCCGAGGGCATGCCGCCGATCAAGACCGCCCTGGTTCCCGGCGTGGTCGGCTGCGCCGGCGGCCAGGACCCGTGCCGCATGGCGCTGGGCGAATGGAACTACAACACCGTCGTCAACCGCAGCTTCCTGGCCGCCAACCCGGCGGTGAAGACGCTGATCGAAGCCGCCAGCTGGCCGCGCGAGACCTGGGTGGCCTGGGAAGGCTCGATCAACAAGGACGGCAGCAGCAACCGCAACATCAAGAAGCTGGCCGACGACTGGATCGCCGCCAACCAGGCCGAATTCGACGGCTGGGTCGCCCAGGCAATGGCCGGGCAGTGACGGCCTGATCCTTCCCTCTGTAGCAAGGGCCAATCCCTGACCGATCGATCGGTCAGGGATTGGCTGTTTGCTAGCGCCGGCGCAGAATCCTCGCCAGTGCCAGGAGCCCGGCCGCCAGCCAGCCGAGGAGGGCCAGGACGGTCAGCGGCGCGGTGAAGATCATCAGCCAGCCCATCATGCCCATGCCGTAGAGCAGGCCGCCGATGTCGGTGCCGGCCACCAGGCAGGGATGGATGCTGCCCTCGTCGACCGCGCATCCCAGAGTGTTGGCGATCAGGGCGGTCGCCAGCACCGACAGCAGCGGCAGCAACAGCAGGACCGTCAGGGCCGCCAGCATCCACCGCAGGCCGCGCCACAGGGAGGATCTGCCCGGTCGTGCCGGCATGGTCACGGCGGGCCGCCGTCAGCTCTGCAGGAAGAACGCGGGGACCAGGAACACCAGCGGCGCGAACAGCGCGATCTGGGTCTTCGGCAGAGGCACTCCGTTGCGCCGCAGCAGGAACAGCTGCGCCTGAAGCGCCAGGAACAGGGTGCAGGCGAAGACCAGCGCCGCGGTCGCCAGGGTCAGCAGGTGCAGCGCACTCAGCGTGGCCAGGGCCACGATCATCAGCCCGGCGCAGGCGACCAGCCACAGCGTCGCCTGTTTCGAGATCAGGGTGCGGTTGATCCGGAACTCCAGCAACGCCAGCGACACCCACCAGATCACCTGCATGCAGGTGATCGGCAGCACGCCCGACATTTGGTCCATGTATCCGGCCCAAGCGGGCAGCAGGACGGCGCCATACAGCTCGAAGGTGGTGAGGAGGACGGACGCCCCCACCATGGTGACGGCCAGCAGGATCACGAAATACCGGTCGAACCATTCGGCCGAGGCCTCGTACAGCGTCTTGTAGAAGGCGGTGCCGACCAGCTGGTGGACCAGGAAGATCGCGATCGAGATGCGGAAGCAGACGGAATAGACCGAGACCGCCTCCACCGACAGGAAGTAGCCGATCAGGACGCGCGAGCTGTTGACGATGGTGAAATAGACCAGCGAGTTCACCATCATGAAGAAGCCCATGCGCCGGGCGTCGGCGTGGGCGGCGAAGAAGTGCGGCCGGATCGTCCGGGCCAGGGCGATGAAGGAGAAGATGGTGACGCCGAGCACCACGCCGCCATAACCCAGGACCACCGGCCCCAGCGGCACCCGCCCCAGCATGAGGAAGACCACGCCGCCGACGGCGAGGAAGAGGTAGAGCGACAGGTTGTCGGAGACCAGGGTGCGGTAGCGCCGCCCGATGGTGCGGTAGTAGGTGGCCGCTGTGAGCTGGGCGCCGGTGCCGACGATGGCAATCGCGGCAAAGGCATAGAGGAGGTCGCTGGACGCAGCATAGGCGACAGCCGCCGCGGCGAGGCCGAGCACGCCGATCGACGCGACGACGAAGAACAGCAGGTCCTGGACGCGATCCTCTTTCCGGATCAGCACCAGTTGCGGGATGGCGCCGAGAATGCCGAGGCTGAGGACCTGGGCCCCGATCGTGCCGACGCTGAGCGACAGCTCCGCGGTGCCGTAATCCTGGATGTTCATGATCTGCGACAGCAGCAGGGGGCCGAAGAAGGCGATCCCCTTGCCGAGCGCGAAGGCCATCAGGAACAGTGCCGCCTGTCCGCCGATCGCTCTGACCCGTGCCAGGTTCATGCGCCGGTGCCAACCTCATCGCCGAAGCCCGGGCATCGCACGGACTCCAGACCCGCAGGCCGTCCCGCAGCCCCCTCGCCGTGCCTCTGGCCTGACGTCCGCCTCAATCCCGCATCCTCATGATCGCTCTCGACATCCTGCATCCGGCCGGGCCGGGCCTTCAGCTCCGCCCGGTGACCTTGAGGGCGACCCGTCCCTCGTAGATGGCGAGATAGTCGTAGGTCACGGCATTGGCGGCGCAGAATTCCTGCCAGGCCTTGTACTCTCCCAGCTCCCAGCCGGGGTAATTCAGGTACTCGTCGAAAATGATGATCGTGCCGACGACGATCCGCTTGTCGATGGTCTGAAGGACGTAGGTCGTCGCTTCGTAGGTGTCGCAATCGACATTCATGAAGGACAGGTCGCCGGGATGTTCCGCCAGGAAACCCGGCAGGGTGTCCTGGAACCAGCCTTTGATCAGCCGGACATTCGACCGCACCTTGGGCAGTTGCCCGCCCACGTCGAACAGCCCCTTCTCGCTGCCGATCTGCCCGCCCCAATCCTCCATCAGCCCTTCGAAGGAGTCGAAGCCGTAGACCATCTCGTCGGTCAGCGACGCGAAGGTGTTGACGCCCTTGCCCTGCCAGACGCCGAATTCCAGGTTCAGCCCGCCCGGGACGCGCTTTTTGAAGGCGTAGGGGCGAAGCCCGTCCGGATCATCGAACAGGATCGCCGACTTCATATGCTCCGTGCCATAGGCCGCAGACCGCTCCCTGGCCATCTGCTGCATCACGCCGACCACCGTGCTGGTGCCCAGGCGGCGGCGCAGCCGGCGCGCGGTCGGCAGCAGCAGGACGTCGACAAACTTTTTGGCAAACTGCTCGAGCATATGCTTCAACTCCTGCTGATGGACAATGGTCGCATCGTGAACGTCAATCGAATCATGCCCTGCCGGGGGAGGCAGGGCTAAATCCAGGACCGTCTGTTGCCTCGCGACCGGGCTCGTCAAGACCGTCGATGATCGGGGGGGTGTGCGGCGAAGGGGCGTGCCCCTCAGCCGGCGGCGGCCAGCTGTTCCGAGATGTAGTCGACCATCTGGCCGACATTCTGGAAGTCCTTGATCCGGCGCGCGTCGAGTTTCACGCCGAAGGCGCTCTGGGCGCCGACGATGATCTTGATCTGGTTCAGGCTGTCCCATTCCTCGATGTCGGCCGCGGTGGTCTGCGGCGTCAGCACGATGCTGTCATCGTCGAACACCGCGTGGAACACGTCGGCGAGGCGGGCGATCACGTCTTCCTTGGTCAATTGCCGTCTCCGTCAGGGGTCACGATGCTGATGTGGTGCTGCATGCGCGCGCGTTGCGGCAACAAAGAGGCGGCATAACGGCCCTCCGGCGACGTCTCCTCGAAGCCGAGCTCGGCCAGCACGTCCTTGACCAGGGCGTTCTTCGGCGACAGCCGGAAGTCGAGCACGATGCGGTCGAGGTCGAGGCGGGCCGCCCGGCGCCGGATCAGCTCCAGCGTCGCATGCTCCAGCCGGCGCGAGAACACCCGGCAGCTCATCACCCAGTTGCGGATGACCAGCGCGCCGTCCTCCGGCTCGGTCACGGCGATGGCGGTGATGCCGTGGTCCTGCAGCCGGTCCTTGAAGCGGATGGCGATGACGCCGTCGCGATTGGCGGTGATCTCGTCGGGCGTGAACACCGTCGGGTTCAGCTTGAACTGGTTGGTCTTGGCGATCAGTTGGACGATGCGGTCGAGCGAGGCGGGGCCGACCGGCTCGACCTCCGCCACCGGCTCCAGGCTGGCCAGGAAGGCGTCGATGTCGTGGGCCGCGCCGGCCTGCGCGATGGTCTCGGCGCGGGTCCGGTACAGCGCATTGCGGCGCAGATCCTCGCCGGTGATGCGCGAGGTGGGGAAGGCCTTCTCCCGCTCGATCGCGGCGCAGTAGCCGGCCGGATCCTCCGGCAGGTCGACCACCAGGACCTCGCCGAGCTCACGCTGCACCCAGGCGCGCTCGACCGGGTTGTCGTCGACGAAGACCAGGCTGTCGAGGCCGACATTCAGGGTGGCGGCGATGCGGCGCAGGTTGGTCGCCTTATCGTCGAAATTGGCGACGAAGCAGGCGATGTCCTCTTCCTTCAGGATCATCGAGGGATGGTCGCGGAAGGGCTCGCGCGCCAGATCCTCCCGGTTCTTGGAGCAGACGGCGAGGATGACGCCGCGCCCCGCCAGCCGCTTGGCATAGGCCTGCAGCGCCAGGAACGCCTCGCCCTCCGCGGTCTCGCGGCCGAGCACCAGCCCGGAGAGGCCGACATCGCCGACGACGCCGCCCCACACCGTGTTGTCGAGGTCGAGCACCAGCACCTTGCGGGCCTTGCCCAGCTGCCCCGCCGCGGCGGCGGCCAGGGTGTCGGCGACCTCGACCAGGGCTGCGGCGCCGAAGGGCTGCTTGCACAGGGCGTACAGCGCCGCGTCGTGCCAGGCCGGGCCGACGCGCTGCGCCAGCGCCTCGGCATCGACCACGGTGACATGCGCCGGCACCGCCTCGGCGATCGCGCGGTTGACGCTGCGGGCGTGGAACAGCAGCCCGCCCGGCGACAGCCCGTCGAGCTCGCCCAGCGGCCGGTCCGGCGGCGGGTCGAAGCTGAGCTGGACCGTCGGGACGGCAAGGGCGGACCACAGCCCCTGCCAGTCGGCCACCTCGCGGGCCACCGCCGCATCGGAGTCCGCGCGCGTGGCGTCGAAGCCGGGCGCGTGGGCCAGGTCGCGATGGGTCGGCAGCACCATCACCAAGTCGGCGCCGCGGCACACGCCGCCGCCCGGGTTCAGGATCTCGGTCGCGATCCCGCCATAGGGGCCGGCGGCGATCGTCGCGACCACGCCGCGCCGCAGCAGCAGCGCCGGCAGCAGGTCGACCACCATGTCGGACAGGAAGGAGGACACGACGGCGATGCGGACCGGCGGTCCCGCGATCTCGCCGCTCGCGATGGCCTTGCGCACCCGCCTGCCGGCGCGCTGCAGGGCGACATAGTCCTGCGAGGCGAAGCCGGGCGCCCGGCATTCGTCGATCAGGGTGGTCACGGCCATGTCCATCGCCATCTCCTCAGCGCCGCTCCGCCCGGCTGACCTGCAGCGGCGTGCCGTAGAGGCAGTCGGCCGCGTCGGTCATCAGGAACGCCACCATATCCGCGACATCCTCCACCGTCGTCAGCCGCTTTTCCGGCAGCCGCGTCACATGGTCTTCCAGCCAGGCGTCGGGGATGTCCGAGGTGAACTCCGTCCGCACCATGCCCGGCGCCACGATATGGACCCGGACGCCGCGCCCGATCCATTCCTGGGCCACCACCCGGGCATAGGCGGTGATCGCGGCCTTGGCCGCGGAATAGCTCGCGGTCTTCACCGGCGGCATGCCCATCGCATATTCCGAGGTCACCACCACCATCCGTGTGGTGGCGTCCTGGCCGGCGAGCAGCGGGAAGGCCGCGGCCGCGCAGAGATGCAGGGCCTTGAGCTGCGTCGTGATCTGGCGGTCGAACTCGCCCCAGCCGGTGCGGTGCGTCAGCTTCTTCGCGAACGGCGCGGCCACCGAGAACACCAGCCCGGAGAGGGCGGTGCGGGCCTCCGCGATGCGCGCGAACAGGGCGCCGATCTCGGCCTCGTCGGTGAGGTCGGCGATCTCCACCGTGGCGGCCGGGCCGATCTCGGCGGCCAGCGCGTCGAGCCGGTCGCGCTGGCGGCCATGCAGGATGACGCTGGATCCCTGCCGGGCCAGCCGCCGGGCGATCCCGGCGCCGATGCCGCCGGACGCGCCGAGGATCAGGACAGGGTTTTGCACAGCACCGACCCCCGGGCGACGACGATGGGCTTGCCGGCCCCGGCCTTGGTCGCCCTGACCTTCAGGCGCAGCATCGACTGGTCGGGCCAGATCTCGGCGACCTCTCCGGTGAGAGTCACCCGATCGCCCGGCAGCACGGCGTTGGGAAAGGCCAGGGTCTGTTCCAGCAGCAGGCAGCGCCGGCCCGGCAGCACCATGCCGATGAAGCCGGACAGCTTGGCGCCCAGCAGCATGCCGTGCGAGACGCGGTCGGCGAACCCCAGCGAGGTGGCATAGGCCGGATCCATGTGCAGCGGGTTGTAATCCCCGCTCACCGCAGCGAAGGCATCGATCTCCGCGTTCTCGGCGGTCCAGGCGATCGTGGCGGTATAGCCGACCGGCAGCGCGTCCAGCGACAGGTCCAGGGCGGTCTCGGGAAGGGACTGGGGATCGGTCATCGCGGCACCCGCTCGATATCGGCCAGGGATTGCAGGGTCGGGCGCGGCGACGACACCACCGTGTTCGGCGGCACGCTCTTGCGGACGATGGCGCCCGCGGCCACCACCGAGTTCTCGCCGATGGTCACGCCGGCGAGCACCATCGAGCCGGCGCCCAGCCAGACGCCGCGTTCGATCCGGATCGGCTTCGAAAAGGACTTGTAGGGCGGCAGCGTGGTGATGTCGGCGTAGCCGGTGTCGATCAAGACGCCCTTCGACAGATGGACGTCGTCGCCGAGGTAGATCGGGGCGGCGGCGCCGATGGTGCAGCGCTGGCCGATGATCACGCCCTTGCCGAGGGTGAGATTCTCCGGCTGTTTGATTTCAGCCGTCCAATGCACGAACACGTCACGGGAAGTCGGGAACAGGGCGCGCGCCCGCGCGAGATTGACAAATCGCATGAAAAGTCGAAGGGCCGCAAGAATACCCAAAGTGATCGCGCGTATTGGCGACCAGCCCAGAAAATTCCCCAAGAGCATATGCCGTTCCCTCCTAAGCACAAATGCTCAATGCAAATCTGGGAGTCGCCCAAAGCCCCTGACGACCAACGCGAACCCGGACGGTATGTATCGGCATCGTTTGAGCATTGCAAGGGGCCGCCAGCGCCAATGGCCGGCGGTTCCTGCCATCGGGGTTGTTCCGAACCCTACGGGCGGCTAGCGTCGTTTGCACAGCAGCAAGGGGGGTGCAATGGCAGGGACGATCACCAGCCGGGAAGACCATGTTGGCTTCCGCGGACACCGCACCTGGGTCCGGATCACCGGCGACCTCGGCGGGCCGAAGCGGCCGCTGGTCGTGGCCCATGGCGGGCCGGGCTGCACCCACGACTATGTCGATTCCTTCAAGGACCTGGCGGCGACCGGGCGGGCGGTGGTGCATTACGACCAGCTCGGCAATGGCCATTCGACCCATCTGCCGGACAAGGGCGCCGACTTCTGGACGGTCGACCTGTTCCTGGACGAGCTCGACACCCTGCTGCGCCATCTCGGCATCGCCGACGGCTACCACCTGCTCGGCCAGTCCTGGGGCGGCATGCTGGGGGCGGAGCATGCGGTGCGGCGGCCGCCCGGGCTGAAGAGCCTGGTCATCGCCAATTCCCCGGCCTCGATGGCGCTGTGGATCCGCGAGGCGAACCGGCTGCGCGCGGCGCTGCCGCCCGATGTCCAGGCGACGCTGCTGCGGCACGAGCAGGCCGGCACCATCGATTCCGCCGAATATGCCGCCGCCAGCCGGGTGTTCTACGACCGCCATGTCTGCCGCGTGGTGCCCTGGCCGCCCGAGGTGGCGCGCACCTTCGCGGCCGTCGACGCCGACCCGACCGTCTATCGCAGCATGAACGGGCCGACCGAGTTCCACGTCGTGGGCTCGCTGAAGAACTGGAGCGTGATCGACCGGCTCGACCGCATCGCGGTGCCGGTGCTGCTGATCTCGGGCCGTCACGACGAGGCGACGCCGGCGACGGTGCAGCCCTTCGCCGACCATATCCCGGATGTGCGCTGGCGGATCTTCGAGGAGTCCAGCCACATGCCGCATGTCGAGGAAAAGGCGGCCTGCCTCGCCGCGGTGGCGGAGTTCCTGGACGCGCGGGACTGAGAGACCGTCTGGGAACGCGCCGGCGCCGCCGTCTGATGGCGGTTCCTGCGCTTCCCGTGCTCGACGAGACCAAACGTCCGCTGCGCTCCGGTTCTCGCAACCACAAACAGTCTTCGAGCGGCCGGATCTCAATCGTCTGGATCGGCTCGAACAGCGGGTTGGGGCGTGCCGTCCGGCCGGTCGCGGCGGCGCAGCAGGCAGGCCGCCTCCGCCGCCATCGCGCCCGCCAGCGGGTGGCCGCGATCTCGCCCAGGATCCAGTCGAGATAGACCGCCGCATTGCTCGATCATGCCGTGCGCCGAGCCCCGTGGACCCGATCCGCCGGATCGGCGGACGTCGGATCCCCTCGGTCAGCACGCATCGGCGCGTGTCGCGCCCAGCCGGTCTGTCTGCGATGAATCAGGTGTCACAGCCATCACAATAAGAAGCGATCGCAATTTCTATCCCGTGAAGGGCGCTCGTGCTCCGACGCATAGACTGAAGCCCGGGTCATATAAAAATAGCATGCAAAGCGATAACACTATTTTTGGTATATGTCGGGCTGACGCTTTCAATGAGGCCTTTCCATGCGACAGCAGGACCGTGTTGCCCCAAAGCGCGATCGCAACACCGAAGCCCGGTTCATCAACCGCCGCGCGCCGTTGATCGCGGTCGTGTCCGTGCTGCTCTCCGCCTGCAGCGTCTATGACATGCATCCCGATATCGATCCCTATGCCTCCCGCGACGGCGGCGTCCATTACGAGGCGGATCTGAAGCTGTGCCAGGACCATGTCGCGGGACAGCCGTCGTCTCGCCCGAACGGCGCGATGCTTGTCGCGGCGACAACGATGGCGGGGGCGACGATTGCGGGAGGGGGCGCGACTCTCTTCAACGGCAATGTCCGGAACGCGGCCGGCCTGGGCGCCCTGACGGGGGCGGCCGCCGGGTTCAATGGATTGGCCGCGTCCATGACCTCGAATGGGGCGGTGGACGATCTGACGCTTCTCCAGATCTGCCTGATGAAACAAGGCTACACCGTCGTGTGGGGCAACGGCTTTCGCATGCCGGCTTTCAAGCATCCGCCTCCGGAGTGAACGGCGTGCCCGGCTTTCGATCCGTCACCGCCGCCGCAGGTCGCGGCCATCCAGGGTTACGTTCGCATCGGGGTCCAACCGCCGTTCCTCGATCCGCAGCTCCACCGCGCGTTCGATCGCGGTGCGGTGGTAGTGGTAGACCTCCACCGCTTCGGCCGGGGTCGGCTTGTGGCCGAGCAGGGTCCGCATCGCCGCGGCCGGCAGGAAGGCGCGGCCGATGTAGTCGCCGATCTCGACCCCGAACTCGACAGCCTGGCGCGGCTCGTTCCAATCGGCATCGTCGGGGAAGGTGAAGATCGGGCGGGGCGGCATGGCGCCTTCTACCAGCCGGCCCGGCGGCGCGGCAACGCCCGGGTCAGACCGGTGCCGGCGTGCGGGCCGCCCGCGGCCAGGCGGCGCGGTAGGCGGCTTCCACATAGGGGCCGCAGGCCAGCGGTTCGGTGCGGTCGCCGGTCACCGGCGTGATCACCGCGGCATAGTCGGGGTTGGCGAAGAACGGCACCGAGATCCGATCCCGGCCCGACCGGTTTGCGACGCGGTGCGGGGTGGAGACGAAGCGGCTTTCGGTCCAGCGCTGCATCATGTCGCCGATGTTGATGACGAAGCTGCCCGGGACCGGCGCCGCCGCAATCCACTCGCCGGCGCGGTTGCGTACCTCCAGCCCGCCCGAGGCGTCCTGCAGCAGGATGGTGAAGGCGCCGGTGTCGGTGTGCGCCTCGACCCCCATCGCATCCTCGTCGGGCGGCTGCGGCGGATAATGCAGCAGGCGCAGCTGGGTCAGCGGCTTGGTGAAATAGGGCCGGAAATAGCCGGCGTCGAGGCCGAGCGCCCGGGCGAAGGCGTCCAGCAGCCGGTCGGACAGCGCGGTCATCGCGCTGTAGTAGGTCTCCAGCGCCATCCGGAAATCCAGGCCATCCTCCGGCCACCGGTTGGGCCCGTGCATGACGCTGCCGGCGCGGACGTCGGGATCGTCAGGGCCGAGGTCGAGCATCAGCTGGAACGCCTCCAGCAGACGGCGGGGCACGCCGGGGCCGGTGATGCCCATCGGCACATAGCCGCGGAAGCAGGGCGACCCGGCGACATCCAGCGCGTCGCGCTCCGCCTGCGGCCGATCGAAGAACCAGGCCGCCGCGGCCAGCACGCCGTCGACCACCGGCTCCGGCACGCCATGGCCGGTGACGTAGAAGAACCCGGCGGTCTCGCAGGCCCGGCCGATCCTGGCGGCGATTTGACCGGCCGCCACCGCGTCGTCCTGCTGCAGCGCCGCGATGTCGATCACCGGGATCCGCCAGAAATCGGTCATCGCATCCGCCCTGCCGCTGTGAAAGACGGGGCAGGGTGGTCGCGATGGGTCAGGGGGTCAATGGACCTATTTTTCAGTCAGGAACTCAAGGACCACGCGATTGAATTCCTCCGGGTTCTGCAGCAGGCCGAAATGGCTGACATTCGGCAGGATGTGCAACTCGGCGCCGGGGATGGTGCGGGCCATGTAGTCCGTATGCCCGCGCTTGATGGCCTCTTCGTACTCGCCGTCGGCAATCGCGGTCCGCACCGTGATGCCGCGCAGCTGGTCGGCGGTGAAGTCGGGCTGCGTCGACCACATCTGCGAGACCTGCTGCAGGAACGCGTCATACTGGTCCGGCGTCTTGGACAGCTTCTGGTATTCCGTGCCGGCGCGCTCGATGAAGGCGGCGAAGGCCGGGCTCTTGTCGAAATCCGGCTTCAGCCCGGTCAGGTCGGAATTGGCGCCGTAGGCGTAGAGGCGGTTCAGCCGCTCCGGCTGGTGGATGGCGATGTCGAGGCCGATGATGCCGCCATCGCTCCAGCCCACCAGGTCGGCCTTCGGAACCTTCAGGTAGTCCAGCAGCGCCAGCACGTCCGACGACATGAGGTCGTAGCTGTAGGGCTGGGCCGAACGCGTGCTGCGGCCGTGGCCGCGGCTGTCGGCCACGATCACCTGGAAGTTGCGCGCCACCAGTTCGGGCACCAGGCTGTTCCAATAATCCGAGTTGGACAGGCCGCCATGCAGCAGGATCACCGGCCGGCCCTTGCCGTAGACGGCGTAATACATCTGGATGCCGTTGACCGGGGCCATGCCGGTGGTGGCGCCCTTCGGCGCCGGGGCCGGCGCCGGCAGGGTCTGCCACACCTCGGCCGCCCGGGCCTGGCCGGTCGCGATCGGCGCCATCAGGGCCGGGGTCGCGACGCCCAGGCCGATGGCCACCACCGCGCCTCGCAGGATGCTTCTCATCGATCGGTGCATATCCGTCCTCCCCGGGGACAAAGTGAACTTCCTCGATCGAAGCTGGCCGACACTCATTTCGCAAGAATGTCAGATCCGGGTGCGTCGGTTACAGCTGCAATGGGCGACCGACCGGTCCGCCAGCCTCAGCAGGCGGGGGCTTGCGGCGCCGGCACCAGGCTGCGGAGAGTCCGCCTTCCGGCCGCCAGCAGGCGGTCCGACAGGACAGGGTCATCCGCCGCGGTGCGCGCCATGATCAGGGCGCCGACCATGGCGTTGACCGCCTGCGGCGCGGCCGCCGGGTCGCCGCCATCGGCCCGCAGGGCGTCCTCCGCCAGCCGCAGCAGCCCCTGCAGGCCCTGGGTGAAGGCGGCGCGGGTCTCGGCCGGGTGGCGCGCGATCTCCGCCCCGATCGCGGCGGCGGCGCAGCCCTGGCCGGGATTGTCGCGATGCGCCGGGCTCAGATAGGCGTCCGCCAGCGCCGCCACGCGCTCGCCGGCCGGGTGGCGCTCCACCGTCCTGCGCAGCCGGGCGCCGTTCTGGCTGAAGCCCTCGGCGCAGGCGGCGGCGACCAGCGCCTCCTTCGACGGGAAATGGGCGTAGAAGCCGCCATGGGTCAGGCCGGCATCCGCCATCAGCGCGGCGACGCCGACCGCCTCCACCCCATCCTCGCGGAAGCGGCGGGCGGCGGTCTGGACGATCCGGTCGCGGGTCTCGCTCTTGTGGTCCTTGCTGTAGCGCATGGGCGTCTTCCCGATCATCGCCGCCGGCGCGGTCTCGTCAGCGGGTGGTTGTCTTTTTAGATGATGGTTATAATATGTTGTTCATCATATTATAGACCCGAGGACTTCCCATGTCCGCTGAAGATCCCGTCGTGATCGTCGGTGCCGCCCGCACCCCCCTCGGCCGGTTCCGGGGCGCGCTGGTGCCGCTGGCCGCGCCGCAGCTGGGGGCGGCCGCCATCGCCGCCGCCGTGGCCCGGGCCGGCGTCACGCCGGCGCAGGTCGACGAGGTGCTGATCGGCTGCGTGCTGCCGGCCGGGCAGGGGCAGGCGCCGGCGCGCCAGGCTGCCCGCGGGGCAGGGCTGCCCGACGCGGTCGGGGCCACCACGGTCAACAAGGTCTGCGGCTCCGGCATGAAGGCCACCATGCTCGGCCGCGACCTGATCGCCGCCGGCTCGGCCGGGATCGTGGTCACCGGCGGCATGGAGAGCATGTCGAACGCGCCGTACCTGCTGCCCGGCGCCCGCGACGGCCTGCGCTTCGGCCACAGCCGGATCTTCGACCACGCTGCGCTGGACGGGCTCGAGGACGCCTATGACAAGGGCCGGGCGATGGGCGATTTCGGCGAGGCCACGGCGCAGCGCTACGGCTTCACCCGGGCCGACCAGGACGACTACGCCGTGACCTCGCTGCGGCGGGCCCAGGCCGCGATCGCCGAAGGTGCCTTCGTGGCCGAAATCGTGCCGGTGTCGGTGCCCGGCAAGGGCGGCGCGGTGGAGATCGCGGTCGACGAGAATCCGCAGAAACTGTCGGCCGACAAGATCCCGACGCTGAAGCCGGCCTTCCGGCCCGACGGCACCATCACCGCCGCCAGCTCCAGCGCCAATGCCGACGGCGCCGCGGCGCTGGTGCTGGCCCGGCGTTCGGTGGCCGACCGGCTGGGGCTGCCGGTGCTGGCGGTGATCCGCGGCCACGCCACCCACTCCCAGGCACCCGAATGGTTCACCACGGCGCCGATCGGCGCGATCCGCACCCTGCTCGACCGGGTCGGCTGGCGGGCCGGCGACGTCGACCTGTTCGAGATCAACGAGGCCTTCGCCGCGGTGGTGATGGCGGCGATGCGCGACCTCGACCTGCCGCACGACAAGGTCAACATCCATGGCGGCGCCTGCGCGCTGGGCCATCCGATCGGCGCCACCGGCGCCCGGCTGATCGTCACCCTGCTGGCGGCGATGCAGCGGCAGGGCGTGCATCGCGGCGTCGCCGCGCTGTGCATCGGCGGCGGCGAGGCCACGGCCATCGCCATCGAACGCCCCTGAGGGGGCCGCGGTTCAGCCCGGGATCGCATTCCCGGGCAGGATCCGCAGGTCCAGCGCGATCAGCGTGGCGCCGGCATAGCCGCGCAGCGCCGTCGCGGTGGTCGATAGGGTCAGGCAGCTTTCGGCCTGGCCGGGATAGCGGGTGCACAGCGCATCGCCGCGGATGGCCCAGCTGCCGACCTGGCGCCGGGTCGCCTCGGACCGGGTGACGACCCCGCTCGGGTCGTAATACTCGGTCCAGGCCCCCTGGCGGTTATAGCGGAGGTCGGTCCCGGTCAGGGAGTTGCCGACCACGAGCGAGCGCAGCTTGTCGCCGCCCACCGCGTTCGGCACCAGCGCCGCGGCCGCCACCGGCCGCGGCAGCGGCTTGGTCTGGCCCGGTGCGATGCCGCCCAGCTGGCTCAACAGCCCGGGATAGGCCGGATCGGTCGGCGTCACGACGCGCTGCGACCGACCGGCCCCGGCGGCGTCGTAGGTGATCACGATCGCGGCGTCGGGACGCATGGTCGCGCTGTCGCCGGCCACCGGCTGCGGCGCCGGGACATAGCCCAGGGGCCGCGGCACGAAGGCGGGGCCGGGCGACGCGGGCACCACGGTCGGGGCGATCGGCTGCTGTCCGATCACCAGCGGGCGCGACGGCGCCACCGGAGCCACCGGCAGCGGCATCGATGGCTGGGCCGGTGACCGGATCACCACCGGGGGCGGCGGGGCGACCAGCACCTGCTGCTGGATGACCGGCTGCGGCGCCGCGGCCGACGGCAGGACCGAAGGCACGGCACGCGGCTGCAGGGCGATGATGCTGAAGCCGCCGCCAGGGACGCCGGCGAGGCGGGCGTCGAGGAAATGGGCACTCGCCAGGTCGGCGGTCGAATAGCCGGAACCGCGGCCGGGCCGGGCGCAGGGCACCGCCAGGTCGACCGGCGTGCCGATGGCCAGGCGGCCGGCGCTGTCGGGGAAGGTGCCGATCACGCCGGTGCCGATCCGGCACGACCCGACGCCGGACAGGCCGATATCCTCGCTGTAGCGATTGACCTGGAGCTGCACGTGGTAGGCGGTGTTCGGGACCTGCGCCTGCGCCGCCGGCGCGGCCAACCCGAAAACGGCCAGCAGAACTGCCGAACGTTTCATCGTCGCACTCCCCCTCGAAGCCCGACGGAGGCGGCATCGATCCCGCGCCGCCGTCCCGTTCACCAGTTCGGAATTATGCCCTGTCGCGCATCCGCACGGAAGCGGGGCGGGTCAGCCCGCCTTGCCCTGCCGGTAGGCCCAGACCGAGGCCGGCGGGATGTTGGCTGGGACGAAGCCGACGCGGCGGCCGGCCAGCCCGAGCTTGTCGCGCGGCAGCGGCGAGGCGAGGGCGTAGGTGTACAGCACGATCTGCCGGCCCTTCGGCATCACCGAATAGGCCGAATCGACGATCGCCTGCTGCTCCTCGATCGTCAGCAGCATCATCGGGATGCCGCACAGCGTGGTGCCGACCTTGCCGACGACCTGCGGCGGCAGGATCTCGGTCAGGCGGCGGGCATCGCCTTCGATGACATGGATGCCGGGAAAGATGTCGCGCAGGTGCTGCGCCATCTCGTGGTTGATCTCGATGACGTAGAGCCGGTCGGCCGGAACCCCGCGCTCCAGGATGCCACGGGTGATGGCACCGGTGCCGCCGCCGAGCTCGACGACATACTCGTCGGGCGCACGGACGATCTCCTGCGTCAGCCGGCGCTTCAGCGCGGGCGAGGACGGGGTCACCGATCCCACTTCGCGGGGGTTGGCGAGCCAGCGGCGGAAGAACAGCCAGGGGTTCATATCCGGCCGGTCTTGGGCGGCTTTGTGGTCGGTCATCGGGCAACAGGTCCTTACGACGTCGAACGGATGGAGGCGTTTTGGGTCCTCCGGGCGACGAACGCTGTGATGCGCCGTTCTGTTTCCAATCGCAAGATCGTCGCGGCATTCCGGGCGTTTTGTCGACCGCAAAACAGCAAACACACGGAATCAGATGTTCGGCCGCTTCCGTTTGGCTTTTTCCGAAAAATGAACAGTCATTCGAGAGACCCGGCCTCGGACCGCGATGGATTCGCCTGTTGAACTTGGGGCGGCCGGCCAGCGCATTCCCTGGAAATTCTCGCCGCTGCGGATTACCGCGGTAACCCATTCTGCCGGTTCCGACATCAAAGCGTAGCGGCGATCCGGCATCTGTCGGTGGGGCACTGGCGGGGATTTCGAGGGATGCGACGGCCGGCGGCCTTCATCGGACGCGTTCCAGTCATGCCGGCGGCGCTCGGCGCCAGGGCCGGCCGGAGTTGACGCCGCTGCCTTCCCCGACAGAAATAGTCCCCGTCCTCCCGGCTCGCGCAACCATCGGTGCATCGCTTCATGACTGACACAACATTCGGAGCGGCAGCGCCCGCGCCCGCCAACACCACTGGCCGGATCGTGGTCGCGAGCCTGATCGGCACCGCCATCGAGTTCTACGACTTCTACGTCTACGGCACCGCCGCTGCACTGGTGCTGGGCCCGGTGTTCTTCCCCAGCGAATCGGAGACGGCGCAGCTTCTGCTGTCCTTCGCCACCTTCGCCATCGCCTTCATCGCCCGGCCGGTCGGCTCCGCGCTGCTGGGCCATTTCGGCGACCGCATCGGCCGCAAGGCGACGCTGGTGGCGTCGCTGCTGCTGATGGGGATCTCGACCACGCTGATCGGGTTCCTGCCCGGCTACGCCACCATCGGCTGGGTGGCACCGGCCCTGCTGTGCCTGCTGCGCTTCGGCCAGGGGCTGGGCCTCGGCGGCGAATGGGGCGGGGCGGCGCTGCTGGCGGTGGAGAATGCGCCGGCCGGCAAGCGCGGCTGGTTCGGCATGTTCCCGCAGCTCGGCGCCCCGATCGGCTTCCTCGCCGCCAACGGGCTGTTCCTGCTGCTGGCGCTGGGGCTGGACGACGCGCATTTCCGCAGCTGGGGCTGGCGGGTGCCGTTCCTGCTCAGCGCCGCGCTGGTGATCGTCGGCCTCTATGTCCGGCTGAAGCTGGTGGAGACGCCGGTGTTCCGCGAGGCGATGGCGCGGCAGGAGCGGGTGCGGGTGCCGATCGGCGAGGTGCTGACCCGCTACGGCAGGGTCACCCTCCTCGGCACCCTGGCGATGGTGTCCTGCTATGCCCTGTTCTACATCACCACGGTGTTCGCGCTGGGCTTCGGCACCAAGTCGCTGGGCTATTCGCGGCAGGCGTTCCTGGGCCTCGAATGCATCGCCATCGTGTTCCTCGGCATCGGCATCCCGATCTCGTCGCGGCTCAGCGACCGCTTCGGCCGCCGCCCGGTGCTGATGATCGGCGGCATCCTGACCGCGCTGTTCGGCTTCGCCCTGGCCCCGCTGCTCGGCAGCGGCTCGGTGGTGCTGGTCACCCTGTTCCTGTGCCTGGGGCTGTTCCTGATGGGGCTGATCTTCGGGCCGATGGGCGCGTTCCTGCCCGAGCTGTTCCCGACCCGGGTGCGCTACACCGGGGCATCGCTGACCTACAATCTGGCCGGCATCCTCGGCGCCTCGCTGGCCCCCTACATCGCCCAGACCCTGGCGACGGAAGGCGGCCTCGGCTGGGTCGGCGGCTACATCACCGTCGCCGCGGTGATCAGCGTGATCGCGGTGTGGCTGATCAACGAGACCAGCCGCGAGGACCTGACCCGGGTGTCCGGACACAACTGAGACGCACCGATCCCCGCGGGCACGACGCGCCCGCGGGGATCGGCGGCCAGTGCCCCTCAGCCGAGCACGCTCCAGTCGAAGCCGCCCGCCCAATCGGCATAGCTGTGCCAGCGGACCTCCGGGAAGTCCCGCCGCAACCCGGCGATGTCGGTGGAGTAGCCGGTGCGGGTGAACCACTCGAACATCAGCGCCGTGTCCTCGCTCTGCTGCCGCGCGGCGGCGATCGGGATCTCCTGATAGGCGATCGGGCGGCCGATGGCCTGTGACAGGATCCGCGCCTGCTCCGCGCCCGCCAGCTCGTCCCCGGCGATGTCGAAGCGCCGGCCGAACACCGGCTCGCGCCGCTCGGCCAGGGCCGCGACGAAGGCCCCGATATCCGCCAGGGCGACCAGCTGGAGGGCGCGATCGGGCGGCATGGCAAAGGCGTGCACGCCCTGGCGCAGCCCGCCGATCCCCCAGGGCGCGACGGCATTCTCCATGAACGCGACCGGCGCGCTGACGGTGAAGGGCAGGCCGAGCCCGGCGATATGCCGCTCGACCAGATATTTGCTCTCGAAATGCGGCACGCCGGTCTTGCGGTCGGCGCTCGCGACCGAGGAATAGATCAGGTGCCCGATGCCGGCGGTCTTCGCCGCATCCGCGGCCTTGATCCCCTGGCGGGTCTCTTCCTCCGGCCCGGCCTCGTAGCTGGTGCCCATCAGGAACATGGTGTCGACGCCCTGGGCCGCCTTCACCACGGCGGCCGTGTCGTCGAGATCGCCGGGCACGATCTCCGCGCCGGCCGCGGCCAGCCGCCGCGCGGCCTCGCCGTCCGGCTTGCGGGTCAGCGCCTTGACGCGATGGCCCCGCGACAGCAAGGCGTCGGCAACCGCGCCGCCCTGCTGGCCCGTGGCGCCGGTGACCAGGACGCTTCGTTTGATGCTGCTCATGGGTCTGCTCCTTCTGTGGCTGACGGAGCAGAGTTGGGGTCTCCCATATTGGTCCATTATAGGCGACAATCGGGAAATCCTGTCCCATCTGGGGATATAATGCTCGATCTGAACGACATCGTGGTGTTCGCCCGCGTGGTCGAGGCCGGCAGCTTCACCGCCGCCGCGCGGCTGCTCGGCATGCCCAAGACGACGGTCAGCCGCCGCGTCGCCGCGCTGGAGCTGGCGGTCGGGGTGCGGCTGCTGCAGCGGACCACGCGCAGCCTGGGCGTGACGGATGCGGGCCGGCTCTACTATGAGCAGGGCAGTCAGGCGCTGCGGCTGATCGACGACGCCCATCAGCGGCTGGCGGAAGCGCGGTCGGAGCCGTCGGGCACGATCCGGATCTCGGCGCCGGTCGGCTTCGGCAGCGGCTTCCTGACCGCCACGGTGTTCGACTTCCTGGCGGCCTATCCCAAAGCCAAGGTCGAACTGCGGCTGACCGACGACAAGCTGAACCTGGTCGAGAACGGCATCGATCTTGCCTTCCGGACGGGGATCCTCCCGGACTCGACCTTGATCGCGCGCAAGCTCGGCCCCATCCGCCGCATCCTGTGCGCCAGCCCGGACTATCTGGCGCGCCGCGGCGTGCCGGCCGCGCCGGCGGATCTCGCCGGCCATGACTGCATCATCGCGGGCCCGTCGGCGGCCGGCGCGTCCTGGGTGCTGGACGGGCCGCAGGGCCAGGAGACCGTGGCGGTGTCCGGGCGCTTCGCCGCAAACGAGATGCAGGCGGTGGCGGGGGCCACGCTCGCCGGCCACGGCATCGCCCTGCTGCCCGACGCGTTCGCCCGGCCCCTGGTCGCGGACGGGCGGCTGCGCCGCGTCCTGGCCGGCTACGCCACGCCGGCCGGCGGTCTCCATGCGGTCTATCCCAGCAGCCAGCACCTGCCGCCGCTGGTCAGGGCCTTCATCGAGCTTGCCGCCGCGAGGCTGGCCGCGCTCGGGATCGGCGCGCACGACGACGCCGGCATCGCACCGCCGTGACGATCGCCGCCCGCGCGGCTCACCCGTGGCTGTGGCCGTACAGCGCCTTGGGATCGTGCAGCACCGGCTGGTCGGTCTTCCAGGCGCCGCCATCGGCCACCCGGAAGAAGCAGCTGCGCCGGCCGGTGTGGCAGGCGACGCCGGTCTGGTCGACCCGGACCAGCACCGCATCGCCGTCGCAATCCAGCCGCAGCTCGACCAGCCGCTGGGTCTGGCCCGAGGTGTCGCCCTTGCGCCATAGGGCCTGGCGCGAGCGCGACCAGTAGCAGACCCGGCCGGTGGCCAGCGTCTCCGCCAACGCCTCGCGGCTCATCCAGGCCATCATCAGGATCTCGCCGGTGTCATGCTGCTGCGCGATCGCCGGAACCAGCCCGTCGGCGTCGAACCGGACCTCGTCGAGGAACGGATCCGCAGTCATGCCCCCGCCCGCAGCCGGTCGAAGCCGGCCTCCAGGTCGGCGATCAGGTCGCCGGTGTCCTCCAGCCCGACATGTAGGCGGATGCCGGGGCCTTCGGCCTGCCAATGCGTCGCGGTGCGGATCTTCTCCGGCTGGATCGGGGTGATCAGGCTCTCATAGCCGCCCCAGCTGGCGCCCATCTGGAACAGCTCCATCCCGTCCAGCATGGCGTCGACCTGGGCCTTCGCCGCCGGCTTCAGCACGAAGGAGAACAGGCCGGACGCGCCGGTGAAGTCGCGCTTCCACGTGGTGTGGCCGGGATCCTGCGGCAGGGCCGGGTGCAGCACCCGCGACACCTCGGGCCGCGCCTGCAGCCAGCGGGCGACCTCCAGGCCGTTCTCCTGGTGCTGGCGCAGCCGCACCCCCATGGTGCGCAGGCCGCGCTGGGCGAGGTAGAGGTCGTCGGGCCCGGCGCAGTGCCCGGCCTGGACCGCGAAGGTCTTCAGCTGCGACCAGACCGACTTCTCGCGGGCGCCGACGATGCCCATCATCGCGTCGGAATGGCCGACCATGTATTTGGTCGCGGCATGGACGGTGACGTCGACGCCATGGCCGAAGGCGTCGAAGTACAGCGGGGTGGCCCAGGTGTTGTCGAGGATGGAGACGATGCCCTGCGCCCGCGCCACGGCGGTGATCGCCGGCACGTCCTGCACCTCGAAGGTCAGCGATCCCGGGGATTCGAGATAGACCAGCCGGGTGTTGTCGCGGAACAGGGCCTCGATCCCGGCGCCGATCAGCGGGTCGTAGTATTCGACCTGGACGCCGAAGCGGCTCAGCACCGCATCGCCGTAGCGGCGGCCGGGGCCGTAGACGCTGTCGGTCACCAGGACATGGTCGCCGGCCTTGACGAAGGCGGTCATCGCCACGTTGACCGCGGCGAGGCCGGAGGACACGGCGATGCTGCCATAGCCGCCCTCCAGCGCCGTGACCACGTCCTCGAAGGCCTCGCTGGTCGGCGTGCCGACCCGACCATAGCTGTACTGGCCATGCTCGAAGCCGGTGTGCGCCGCGTCCATCGCCGCCACGGTCGGCCAGATCACGGTGGAGGTGTGATAGACCGGCGGATTGACCATGCCGTGATTGGCCCCGGGGTCGCGGCCGGCATGGGCGAGGATGGTGGCGGGGCGGCGGGATTTGGACATGGGGTTGGCTGTCAGTCGGTGGTGGCGCTGGACGCCGCCATCTTTCGGCCAGCCGGACAGCACGGTCAAACCCGATCCGCGCAATTCCGCCCTGACTGCGTGGATTCAGCGCGGAACGGCCGACCTCGCCCGGTGCTCCGCGGCGGTGGTCTCGTAGACCACGTGGCGCCGCAGGGCGTGGCCTTCCGGCAGGTTGGGATGGTCGAACTCGCCGAGCCGGCGCATGCCCAGCCGCTCCATCAGCCCCCAGGACGGGGTGTTCGCCGGCACCGTGAAGCTGACCACCCGGTCCAGCTCGAGGGTGCCGAAGGCGAAGTCCAGCGCGGCCGACGCGGCCTCCCGCGCCAAGCCCCGGCCTTGCCAGGGGGTGGACAGGCGCCAGCCGATCTCCACCGCCGGGGTGAAGAAGGCCGGCCAATCGGCCCGCGCCAGCCCGCACAGCCCGATCAGGGCGCCGCCCTCGCGCTCCTCGACCGCCCAGAAGCCCCAGCCGTGCCGGGCGAAATGCGCGTCGATCCGGTCCAGCATGGCATCCGACCCCTCGCGCGTGAGGGGGTTGAGGTGGCGCTGCACGGCGGGTTCGGCGTTGATGGCCGCGAAGCGCGGGCGATCCTCGGCGCGCCAGCGACGCAGCCGAAGCCGGGGAGTCTCCAGGTCGATACCGGCCGGTTCCATGTCGGCGAGGATAGCAGAGGGCGCGGGGCAGGGGCCACGGGCTACCGCTGCAACCCGAAACGCGATCGGTGCAAATCCGCGGTAACCCGGGCCGGCGATGCTGGCGCGATCGTCGATTTCTGCAGTCAGGACAAGCGATGTCGCTGGACGGACCCTACGACCCCGAGAACATCTTCGCCCGCATCCTGCGCGGCGAGGCCCCCGCGATCCCCGTCCATGAGGATGCCGACGCCCTGGCGTTCATGGACCTGTTCCCGCAATCCAGGGGCCATGTGCTGGTCATCCCCAAGGCCGACGCCCGCACCATCCTCGACGCGGAGGCCGAGACGCTGCGGCGGCTGATCGTGGTGGTGCAGCGGGTGGCGGCGGCGGTGCGGGTGGCGCTGCTGCCCGACGGCGTGGTGGTGACGCAGTTCAATGGTCGCGCCGCGGGGCAGACGGTCGACCACCTGCACTTCCACGTCATTCCGTGCTGGCAGGGCCGGCCGCTGAAGGGGCATGGCCACGGCCAGATGGCCGATGGCGACGACCTGCGCCGCCTGGCCCGGGACATCGCCGCGCATCTGGAGGTGTGAGGGGGGGCGGGCGGGACGCCGGGGCAGCCGTTCACCTCGCCTCTCCCGCCATCCCCCATTGTCATTGTGAGCGCAGCAAAGCAATCCATCGGGCCGCTCGTGCGGGCCCATGGATTGCTTCGTCGGCTTCGCCTCCTCTCAATGACGAGGGAGGGGGCGGGAGAGGCGACGCGCTCACCCCGTGTCCGGCGCCTCGGGCCTGCGGGCGGGGGCGGCGGGGGGCGCCTCCGGCTCGGGGATGAAACCCTCCTCCTCCAGCATCTCATCCGCCAGCTCGAGCCATCGATCCGCCTCCGGCGGCAGGCCGAGCTCCCGGCACAGCCGGGCCACCGCCTCCGGCGCCGGACTGCGCTCAATCATCTCCGCCACCTCCGGCTGCTCCAGCCGCTGGCAGACCCTGGCATGGAGGCGGTCGCTCTCCTCGCTCCCACTCCCGTCATCGGCCGCCCGGACGACGGCCAGCTTCACCCGCTCCTGGTGCCACGCCCACCGCGGCACCACGGTCGACCGGGCTTTCGGCATCGGGCAGCGCTCGACCCGTTCCGCCATCTCCACCCGCTCGGGACGTTCCAGCCGCTCGACGGTCTCGGCGCGCAGGTGGTCGCCCGCCTTGTTTTCGGTCCTTCCGACCGCCGCCTCGACAGCCACCTCGGCAGCCACTGGGGTGACGCCCAGCGTCGCGTGCTTCTCGTGCCAGTTGGCCCATGGCGATGCCGCGGGCCTGGCCTTCGCCAGCGCCGCGCGCTCCTCCGGGGGTCGGGCCATCTCCTCCTCCAGCAGCAGGGTCAGCCGCAGCGAGCGGGTGGCGACCGCGATGTGCTGGCAATAGTCGATGCCGGGCTGCGGTTTCGTGATCGCCTCGGTGCGGGTGGCCTCCATCACCTCCATCTGGATCTCGGCCGCCCGGGCCAGCAGGCGCAGATGCCGCGCCGCCCGCTCCTCCTGGGGAGCGGCCGGGGCCTCCGATGCCTGGGCGGTCTGCGGCTTGTTCATGGAACACATCATGAACGAGAATCGAGAGTTAAGGATATATGGGCTTCATCTTTTTTTTGTCATGCCACGGCTTGACCGTGGCATCCAGGGGCGGGCCAGAACAGCTCTTGGTGGCCCCTGGATTGCCCGGTCAAGCCGGGCAATGACATCTTAAGTAAGTCCCGTAGCTCACTGAAGCCAAGAGGGTTTCGCCCGACCCGAATCTGGCCTCCGCTCTATTCCGCGTGCTGTTCGATCACCGTCAGGAAGGCTTCGGCATAGCGCAGCAGCTTGGCCTGGCCGACGCCGGGGATGGCGGCGAATTCGGTCATCGAGCGCGGCTTGGCATGGGCCAGCTCGGTCAGGGTGGCGTCGTGGAAGATGACGTAGGGCGGCACGCCCTGTTCCCGTGCCAGCTCCAGCCGCCGGGTCCGCAGCGCCTGGAACAGCGAGGCCTCGGCCGGGTCGCTCGGCAGGGCCCGCGGGGTGCGGCTGCCGTTGCGGCCGTTGCCGCGAACCGCCTTCTTCACCGCCTCGCGCCGCAGCCGGATCTCGCGCTCGCCGCGCAGCACGTCGCGGCATTCCGGGGCCAGGTGCAGCGCGCCATGGCCTTCGGTGTCGACGATCAGCAGGCCGGCCGCCACCAGCTGGCGGAAGACCGATTTCCACTCCGCCTTGGCCAGGTCGCGGCCGATGCCCCAGGTGCTGAGCTTGTCGTGGCCGAGCTGGCGGACGCGGTCGGTCTCGGTCGCGGTCAGCACGTCGATCACCTGGCCGACGCCGAAGCGCTGGCCGGTGCGGTAGACGCAGGACAACGCCTTGCGCGCCAGCTCGGTGCCGTCGAAGGCCTCGATCGGCTCCAGGCAGGTGTCGCAGTTGCCGCAGGGGGCGGGCAGCGAGTCGGAGAAATACTCCAGCAGCACCTGGCGCCGGCAGCGCACCGTCTCGCAATAGCCCAGCAGCGCATCCAGCTTCTGCCGGTCGATCTGCTTCTGCCGCTCCGGTGCGTCCGATTCGGCGATCAGCCCCTGGATCTTGCCGACATCCTGGATGCCGTAGGCCATCCAGGCGTCCGAGGGCAGCCCGTCGCGCCCGGCGCGGCCGGTCTCCTGGTAATAGGCCTCCAGGCTCTTCGGCAGGTCGAGATGGGCGACGAAGCGGACGTCCGGCTTGTCGATGCCCATGCCGAAGGCGATGGTCGCGACCATGACCACGCCGTCCTCCTTGAGGAAGCGGTCCTGGTTCCGGGCCCGGACCTCGCGGTCCAGCCCGGCATGGTAGGGCAGGGCCTCGATGCCCTCGCCGCGCAGCCACTCGGCCGTGGTGTCGACCTTGTTGCGCGACAGGCAATAGACGATGCCGGCCTCGTTCTGGTGCTCGCGCTGGATGAAGGACAGCAGCTGCGCCTTCGGATTCTCCTTCGGCACGATGCGGTAGCGGATGTTCGGCCGGTCGAAGCCGGCGACGAAGATGCGGCCGCCCTGCAGCTTCAGCCGCTCGGCGATGTCGCGCCGGGTCGGACCGTCGGCGGTCGCGGTCAGGGCGATGCGCGGCACGCCGGGATAGCGCGTCGCCAGCACGTCGAGCTGCAGGTATTCCGGCCGGAAGTCGTGGCCCCATTGCGACACGCAATGGGCCTCGTCGATCGCGAACAGGGCCAGCTTGCAGCCGTCGAGCAGGTCCAGCAGCCCGTCGGTCAGCAGCCGCTCCGGCGAGACGTAGAGCAGGTCCAGCTCACCCGCCCGCATCGCCCGCATGATGTTCCCCGATTCGCCGGGGGGCAGCGATGAATGCAGCGCCGAGGCGCGGACGCCGAGCTGGCGCAGCGTCTCGACCTGGTCCTGCATCAGCGCGATCAGCGGCGAGACCACGACGCCGATCCCCGGCCGCACCAAAGCCGGCACCTGGAAGCACAGCGACTTGCCGCCGCCGGTCGGCATCAGCACCAGCGCGTCGCCGCCGGAAACCAGATGGTCGACGATCTCCGCCTGCTCGCCGCGGAAGGCGGAATAGCCGAAGACATCGTGGAGGACGGTGAGCGGATCGCGCATGAGCCGCTTATAGCGGCCCGCGCGGATCAAACCAAATGCTGGTTTGGGTTCGATTCAAACCACAACAGATTGTGGTTGGACGACGTCGTTCCACCAGCCTTGGCTGGCCGGATCCGCGTCAGGCCGGGGCCATGCCGGAGGCGCGCGGCGCCTCCGCCGGGACATGCCGGCGGCGGGACAGCAGCAGGATGGCGAAGCCCACCACCGTGGTCAGGACCGGCAGCGCGTACATGAGCGGCAGCAGCGCCAGCGAATCGCGGGCCATGCCGGCGACGCTCATGGTGGTGGCCTGCACGGCGACCACGCCGAGGGCGGCGATCAGGATGCGTCGGGCCAGGCCGCGGCGGTTGTAGTCGCCGCTGAGCAGCACGCCGAGGCAGAACACGACATAGGCGAAGGGCAGCAGCGGGTCGGTCAGCCGCTTGTGGCCTTCCATCACCAGCCGGCCATAGTTCTTCTGGTCGCGGGGCGAGTTCGGGTCGGGGTACAGCAGGTCGGGCAGGAACCGCTCGGAGGGCTGGCGGTAGTTGCGGGCCAGATCCTCGGCGCCGGCCGAGCTCAGGGGCACCGTATAGCTGTCGAAGGCAACCGGCTCGACCCGCCCGGTCTTGCGGTTGAGCTGCTGGATCACGCCGTCGATGGCCACCATCCGCGGCCCGTCGTCGCTGTCCTCGATATAGCCGCGCTTGGCGATGATGGTGACCGGCTGGTCCTGGTTGTCGGTGTTGTGCACCAGGATGTCGCTGAGATCGCCGGTCACCGGGTTGCGGTCGCGCACGAACACGGTCATCGAATCGCCGATGGCGTTGAACTCGCCGGTCTGCAGCAGCGCGGCCGAGACGTCCGACTGGGCGATGGCGCTGAGATCGCGGAACTCGCGATTGGCCACCGGCCAGAAGTACAGGGTCATCGAATAGCTGAAGCCGGTGATGATCACCGCCATCGCCAGGCCGGGCAGGGCCAGACGCATCTGGCCGATACCGGCGCCGCGCATCACCAGCAGCTCGCCGTCGGCCAGCATCCGGTTGTAGATGATCAGGCAGGCCGCCACGACGCCGATCGGCAGCACCGCGATCAGGAACTCCGGCATCGACAGGATGACGAGGTGCAGGAAGGTGCCCACGCCGACGCCGCCGTCGACGATCAGCTGGATCAGCCGCATCGAGGTGGTGAGCATGATGGCGAAGACGAGGATCACGGTGGCGAGCACCGTGGCCACCGCGATCTGACGGAAGACATAGCGGCTGAGCAGCGACATGGCCGAGGCTATACACCAGCGCGCGCGAGACGGCCAATGTTGCCAAGCGTCGCGGCCCTGATCCACAATGCCGCGCGCCGAAATGCACGACAAATCAACGCGCGAATGGGGAGGCGCATGGCAGGCGGATATGTGATCGGCGTGGATGGCGGCACCGAAGGGCTGCGCGCCGCCGTGTTCGACCTGCAGGGCGCCGTGCGGGGCATGGGTGTCGCGACCTATCCCACCCGGTTCCCGGCCCCGGCCCAAGCCGAGCAGGATCCCGAGGACTGGTGGCGGGCGATGGGCGAGGCGGTGCCGGCTGCCCTGGCCCAGGCCGGGATCGCGGCCGACCAGGTCGACGCCCTGTCGGTCGACACCACCTGCTGCTCCGTCGTCGCGCTCGACCGGGCGGGCCGGGCCCTGCGCCCCGCCTTGATCTGGATGGATGTGCGGGCCGCGGCACAGGCCGCCAAGGTGGCGGCATCGGGCGACCCGGCGCTGAAGGTCAACAGCGCCGGCGCCGGGCCGGTCTCGTCGGAATGGATGATCCCCAAGGCGCTGTGGCTGAAGGAGAACGAGCCCCGGGTGTTCGACGCCGCCGCGCTGATCGGCGAATACCAGGACTTCATCACCCTGCGCCTGAGCGGCCGCTGGGTCGGGTCGATCAACACCGCGTCGATCCGCTGGCACCACGACAACCGCAATGGCGGCCACCCCCGCAGCCTGCTCGACACGCTCGGCCTGTCCGCGCTGCTCGAGAAATGGCCGTCCGAGATCCTGCCGCTGGGTGAGGTGATCGGACCCCTGACGCCGGACGCCGCCGCCCATCTCGGGTTGAAGCCGGGGACGCCGGTGGCCCAGGGCGGGCCCGACGCCTTCATCGGCATGATCGGCCTCGGCGTGGTGACGCCGGGCAAGCTGGCCTTCATCACCGGCTCCTCGCATCTCCTGCTCGGCCTGTCGCCCACGGCCCTGCACGGCCGCGGCATCTGGGGCAGCTATCCCGACGCGGTGGTGCCGGGGCTGCATGTGGTCGAGGGCGGCCAGACCTCGACCGGCTCGGTGATCGCCTGGCTGAAGCGGCTGTTCGGCGAGGGCGCGAGCTACGACCAGCTGAACCGGGAGGCCGCGGCGCTGCCGCCGGGGGCCGAAGGCCTGCTGATGCTCGACCATTTTCAGGGCAACCGCACGCCCTACACCGACCCGGCCTCGCGCGGCGCCATCACCGGCCTCAGCCTCAAGCACGGGCCGGCGCACATCTTCCGCGCCGCGATCGAGGGCATTGCCTTCGGCAGCGAGCTGATCCTGGACGCGATGCGCGCCAACGGCTTCGCCCCCAGCGAGGTGGTGATCTGCGGCGGCGCCACCCGCTCGCCGCTGTGGCTGCAGACCCATGCCGACGTCTCCGGCGTGCCGCTGCAGGTGACCAGGGTGCCGGAGGCGCCGCTGCTGGGCAGCGGCATGCTGGCGGCGCTCGGCGCCGGCCATTTCGCCGACATGGCGGAGGTCGCGGCGGCGATGGTGCAGCCGGAGCGGGTGGTCGAGCCCGACCCTGCCCGCCACGCCGCCTACCGCGAGATCTACGCCCGCTACCAGCAGCTGTACCCGGCCCTGGCGCCGCTGCGCACGCCATCACAAACAATCTGAAGTTCTTCAGGGAAGCGACAGAAAATGCTCAAGAACATCGATCCGATCATCACCCCGGACCTGCTCTACACCCTGGCCAGCATGGGCCATGGCGACGACCTCGTGATCTGCGACACCAACTTCCCCGCCCGCTCGGTGGCGCAGCTGACCATGGTCAAGACACCGCTGGAGCTGCCGGGCATCAGCGCCGCCCGCGCGGTGCGCGCCATCCTGTCGGTGATGCCGCTCGACACCTTCGTCGACCATCCCGCCCAGCGCATGGAGGTGGTGGGCCAGCCCGACGAGATCCCGGAGGTGCAGCGCGAGGTCCAGGCCGAGATCGACCGCGCCGAGGGCCGGTCCTGGCCGATGGGGTCGATCGAGCGCTTCGCCTTCTACGAGGCGGCGAAGAAGTCCTTTGCCGTGGTCCGGGCCGGGGAGGGGCGGTTCTATGGCTGCTTCCTGCTGAAGATGGGCGTGATCGCGCCGAAGTAGGGAACCGACCGCCATGGCCTTGCCGAAGATCGCCATCCAAGGCGTGTTCGTCGCCGACCTCGCCTTCCGCGCCGCCCGCCTGCCGATGATGGGCGAGACCCTGCTGTCGAACGGCTTCAAGCTCGGCCCCGGCGGCAAGGGGTCGAACCAGTCGGTCGCGGCGGCGCGGGCCGGCGCCGACGTCGCCTTCATCACCAAGATCGGGGCCGATCCGTTCGGCGAGATGGCGCGCGGGCTCTATGCCGCCGAGGGCATCGATTCCGGCCATGTGCTGACCGATGCGCAGCGCCCGACCGGCGCCGCCTTCATCTTCATCGACAGCCGGACCGGCGAGAACGCCATCATCATCGAGGCCGGGGCGGCCGCCGCCCTGACCGAGGCCGAGATGGAGGCGGCGGCCCCGGCGATCGCCGGGGCGCGGATCTTCGTCGCTCAGCTCGAGCTGCCGCTGCCGGTGGTGCGGCGGGGGCTGGAGATCGCCCGGCGGCATGGCGTCACCACCATCCTGAATCCGGCCCCGGCCATGGCCTTGCCGGACGATCTCTATCCCCTGGTCGACTATCTCACCCCGAACGAGACCGAGGCGGAAAGCCTGGTCGATTTCGCGGTCGACAGCGGCCAGCAGGCCGAGCGGGCGGCCCAGGTGCTGCTGGCCAAGGGCGTCGGCGCCGTGGTCGTCACCCTCGGGGCCAAGGGCGCGCTTCTGAAGAACCGGTCAGAATGCATTCACATTCCAGCGTTTTCGGCCGGCGAGGTGGTCGAGACCGCGGGGGCGGGCGACGCCTTCAACGGCGGCTTCGCCCTGGCGCTGGCCGAAGGCCGGCCGGTCGCCGAGGCGGTGCGCTTCGGCTGCGCCGTCGCCGGCATCTCGGTGACCCGCCCCGGCACCGCCCCCTCGATGCCACGGCGCGACGAGGTCGAGGCCCTGCTGCGCAACGCCTAGCCCGGGCCATCCGGGCATTGCCGGTGCGGCACGGTCGCCGCAGCGGGTGGCCTGCGCACGGTGTTGATTAATATTTTATGCAAAGTGAAATCAAATACTGATGCAATTTGTTCTGCAGTTGAAAAGTTCTGAATCCTACTTTTCTGCATAAATTCTTATTCAAACCCGTAATGCGTGCTAGCTTGATAGCAGAGGCTAGCAACCATCGCAAAGAACGATGGCGTCTGGGGCAATTCTTTCCCTGGAGGAGGAGACGATGGCTTCAGCGAATTCCTTGGATGGATTGTTGGATGACGGCGGCCTGCTTGGGGGGTTGCTCGACGGCCTCTTGGGCGAGGACGGCCTGCTCGGCGGCGTCCTCACCGGCGTCGACGACCTGCTCGGCGGGCTCGACGACCTGCTCACCGGCGTGGTCGGCGGCCTGCTCGGGGCGGTGCTGGGCGGCGTCGGCGGCCTGCTGGACGGCGTGCTGAACGGCCTGCTGGAAGGCCTGCTCGGCGGGTTGCTCAGCAGCGGCCTGACCGGCTTGCTCACCGGGCTGCTCGACGGCTTGGCCGATGCCGGCGGCCTGCTCGGCGACTTGCTCAGCGGCGACGCGCTCACCGGCATCATCAGCGGGCTCGTCACCGATGTGCTCGGCAACCTCGACGGGTTGTTGGGCAACCTGCTGGGCGGCCTGCCCCTGGGCGCGCTGCTCGACGCGCTGCTCAGCGACACCGGCCTGCTCGGCGCCCATGGGCTGCTTGGCAACCTGCTGGGCGAGGACGGGCTGCTGACCCATCTCGTCGACGTGCTGCAGAGCGGGCCAGCCGGCCTGATCGACGCGCTGATCGGCGCTGACGGGCTGCTTGGCGGCGTCGTCGGCACGGTCGGCGGCATCGCCGACAGCCTGGTCGGCGAGCATGGCCTGATCACCGGGCTGATCGGCGGCCTGCTCGGGAATGTCGGCGACCTGTTCGACGACCTCTCGGTGTCCGGCATCGTCGGCAACCTGCTGGCCGAAGACGGCCTGATCGGCAGCATCCTGCACGGCATCGGGGTCAGCACCGACATCGGCGAGATCATCGGCGGGATCTTCACCTCGCTGCCGGGCCTGGACGTGCTCGACACCCTGCTGCAGGACGGCATCCTCGGCGGGCTGCTGGGCGGCGTGCTGGGGCCCGACGGCAGCGGCCTGACCGACCTCTTGACCGGCATCCTCGGCAGCCTGTCGCCGGACGTGCTGCTGGGCGGCCTGCTCGGCACCGGCGGGGTGGCGGGCCTGCTGAACAGCGTGCTCGGCGCCGCCACCGGCGTGGTCGACACCCTGCTGACCGATGTGCTCGGTGGGGTGCTGACCGGCAGCCTGCTGCACGGCGACGGCGGCCTGATCGGCAACATCTTCGGCGAGTTCGGCATCCTCGGCGGCGACCAGCTCGGCCTGCGCGGCGCCCTGAGTGACGGCCTGGTCGGAGACGTGTTCAACACACTGCTCGACGTCGGCGTGCTGGTCGCGGGCGGCGAGGTGATCAAGGTCGCCGGCCCGCTGGCGATCGCCGGCACGGTGGCCGACCTGCTGGCCGGCGACAACGGCCTGCTGCACGGCGTCGTGCCCGACGCGATCCTCAACCAGTTCTTCGGCGAGCATGGCGTGCTCGGCGTGGCGCTGGAGGACCTGGTCGGGGGCGTCAACGGCCGCGACGGCCTGCAGGCGGTGCTCGACATGACACTGACCAACACCTCCGACGTGGTGCAGGACCTCAAGGAGGTGATCGCCGACCTGCAGGACATCGGCGGCGTGCCGCAGCTGGCCGCCCTGATCCAGCTGGCCGGCACGCTGGAGAGCACGGTGGATGCGGCGGCGCAGACCCTGACCGACCTGCACGGCGCGCTGCGCGACATCAACGACATCCGCGTCGGCACATCAGGTGCCGACACCATCGACGGCTGGCTCGGCAACGACCAGCTCGACGGCGGCAGCGGCAATGACAAGCTCTCGGGCGGCACCGGCGACGACCTGCTGAAGGGCGGCGTCGGCAATGATGCCCTGAAGGGCGGGCTGGGCCAGGACGCGCTGGTCGGTGGCGCCGGCACCGACACCATGACCGGTGGCGGCGGGGCCGACACGTTCCGCTTCACGCTGGCCACGGAATCCGCGGTGGGCACCGGGCGCGACGTGATCACCGACTTCAGCCATATCGAGGGCGACAGGATCGACCTGTCGGCGATCGACGCAAACTCGAACTTCTTCGCCTTCGGCAACCAGGCCTTCACCTTCATCGGCAACCAGGCCTTCCACAATGTCGCGGGCGAGCTGCGGTTCGCCGGGGGGATCGTGTCCGGCGACACCAATGGCGACGGCCGCGCGGATTTCGAGATCCGCGTGGACACCCACGGCCAGCTGGTGGCGGCCGACTTCGTGCTCTGACCGGGCTTCGGTCCGGGACGGCCGCGCGGCGCCCAGCGTCGCGCGGCCCTTTTCCTTGCGTGGCCCTGGCCCGCAGCGGCCGTCGTTGACGCCTGCCGTCCGACTGCCTATCTCTTGGCTATGAGAACCGTGTGGACGAACCGGATGGCGGCGTGTCGAACGCCGCTTGTGATTCCAGGCCGCTGACCGCCGGGGCTGTCGCCCCGCACCGTCGGCGCCCTTCGTCCGTTCTCGCCTGAGTCGCGTCCCGCGACACCGTTCGCCCCACCCCCGAAAAAAGCCCTCGTGTCCCGGCCAGACTGGGCGCCAGCCGCGATCACGATCCCGGGGCGGTCGTCTTAAAAGAAAGGAAAAACAACATGTCCCGCAGCAGCCTGCCGAAGCGCCCCGAGATTCACGTCACCGCCGGCGACTTCGACCGTCTCGCCGCGCTGGCCGACGCCGCGGCAGATGCTTTCCCGGCGATCGCCGACTTCCTGGCGGACGAGCTGGAGCGCGCCCAGATCATCGACGCGGCCGCGGCCAAGGGCGTCGTGCAGATGCATTCGACCGTCAGCTACCGCGACGCCGAGACCGGGGACGAGCACACCGTCACGCTGGTGTATCCGGAGGAGGCCGACATCGAGGCCGGGCGCCTGTCGGTGCTGACCCCGGTCGGCGTCGCGCTGATCGGCCTGCGTCGCGGCCAGACCATCACCTGGGTCACCCCGTCCGGCAAGCCGCGCAACCTCACCGTGACCAAGATCGAGCGGGCGCAGGCCGCCGCCTGACCCCCGTCGGGGGCTGGCGGTCAGGCCCTGAGGCCTGCGACCAGCCCCGCGAGGTCGTCCATGTGCGGGCAGATCAGCCCGGCGCCGGCGGCGCGCAGCCGCTCGGCATGGCCGTCGCGGATGTGGCGGCCGCCGAGGAAGCCGATCACCCGCATGCCGGCGGCGACGCCGGCGGTGGTGCCGGGCACGCTGTCCTCGATCACCAGGCAATGCCGCGGGTCTATGCCCAGGCGCCTGGCCGCATGCAGATAGAGGTCGGGTGCCGGCTTCGGCAGCGCCACCATCTCCGGCGTGTAGACGTGGTCGCCGAAGAGATGCGAGATCCCGGCGATCTCGAGCGAGCGGCGGACCCGGGCGGCATGGCTGTTCGACGCCACCGCCATCGGCAGGGCCAGGCCCTCCAGCGCCGGGCGCACCCCCGGAATGGCGTCGAGGCCCTGGGCCAGCGCGTCGTCGATCACCCGCACCATGCGCTGGCCGATGTCGTCCGGGAACACCGTGCCGAAGCGCTCCGCCACCTGGCGCAGGATGTAGGTGTCGGGGGTGCCGACCAGCTGTTCGACCAGTTCCTCGACCGGCGCCCGCGGCTCGAAATGCGCGATCAGCTCGGCCACCGCACGGCAGGCCACGAACTCGCTGTCGACCAGCACGCCGTCGCAGTCGAAGATTACCGCCGACACGCCGGTCCCGAAAGAGACGGGTAGGGCGATCTGCACGGGGTCGACGGTATCCATCGGGTCTCTCTCCACTTCCGTCCGCCCGGTTGCGCGACAGGGCGGTCTTACCATAACGTACGACAAGTCAACGAGACCGGAAGGCAAGGACCGCCGGCGATCGGGGGGATAGGGGCGTTGCGAGAGCCGATCAAGCATGTCTTCATCTGGCCGGCCTTCCTCGTCGTCCTCCTGGTCGGCATCTTTCCGCTGATCTATTCGTTCACCATCAGCTTCCAGAGCATGCGGCTGGTGCCGCCGCTGCCGCCGCGCTTCGTCGGCTTCGACAACTACACGTCGCTGCTCGCCAATCCGCGCTTCTGGGCCACCGTCCAGACGACCTCGATCATCGTGTTCGTCTCGGTCTCGATCCAGTACGTCCTCGGCTTTGCTGTTGCGCTCGCGCTGCATAGCAAGATTCCCGGCGAACGTCTGTTCCGCGTCGGCTTCCTGCTGCCGATGCTGATGGCGCCGATCGCGGTGTCGCTGGTCGGGCGCATGCTGTTCCATTCGACCGTCGGGCCGGTCAACGACCTGTTCACCCAGTTCGGCCTGCCCAACCTGCCGTTCCTGACCGATGCGACCTGGGCCCTGGGCACCATCATCGCGGTCGAGGTCTGGCAGTGGACGCCCTTCGTCATCCTGATGCTGCTGGCCGGGCTGCAGAGCCTGCCGCAGGACGTCTACGAGGCGGCGCAGCTGGAGAACGCCAGCAGCTGGCAGCAGTTCTGGGGCATCACCTTCCCGATGCTGCTGCCGATCTCGGCCGCCGTGATTTTCATCCGCATCATCGAGAGCTTCAAGATCATCGACACCGTGTTCGTGCTGACCGGCGGCGGGCCTGGCGTGTCGACCGAGACCCTGACCCTGTTCGCCTATCAGGAGGGGTTCAAGAAGTTCAACCTGGGCTACACCTCGGCGCTCAGCTTCCTGTTCCTGATCGTGATCACCATCTTCGGCACAATCTACCTCGCCATTCTCAAGCCGCATCTGGAGAAGCAGCGATGAGCGGCGCCCAGGGCATCAACGGCGGCGGCCTCAGGCGCGGCTTCGTCTTCCTGCTGTGCCTGGGGTGGTTCCTGGTCACGCTGTTCCCGGTCTACTGGACGCTGATCACCTCGTTCAAGCCGCCGACCGCGGTCAATGGCGGGCCGACCTACCTGCCCTGGATCGACTTCCAGCCCACGGTCCAGGCCTGGGTCGACGCCTGGTCCGGCCTGCGTGGCGACTTCATCACCCCCTTCGTCAACTCGACCCTGATCGCGGTGTCGGCGACCGCGCTGTCGGTGCTGCTGGGGTCGATGGCCGCCTATGCGCTGGTGCGCTTCCCGTTCCAGGTGCGGCTGCTGGCCGGCCTGTCCTTCGCGGTGGTCGCCATTGGCGCCTTCCTGCTGCTGGGCAACGTGCTGGGGCTGAAGCGGCTGCCGGCGCTGGGCGGCGCCCTGGTGCTGGCCCTCGCCGTGTCGATGCTGCTGAACCGCCTGCGCCTGCCCGGGCCGGTCCTGGGCAATGACGACGTGGTGTTCTGGTTCGTCAGCCAGCGCATGTCCCCGCCGATCGTCACCGCCTTCGCGCTCTACCTGCTCTATTCCGAAGTCGGCAAGGCCGGCTTCCCGCTGCTCGACAGCTACTGGGGCATGGTGCTGTGCTACACCGCCTTCTCGCTGCCGATCGTGGTCTGGCTGATGCGCGACTTCTTCCAGGCGCTGCCGGTCGAGATCGAGGAGGCGGCGCTGGTCGACGACGTGCCGCGGATCCGCATCTTCTTCGAGATCGTGCTGCCGATGGCGCGGCCGGGGCTGATCGCCACGGCGATGATCACGCTCAGCTTCGTCTGGAACGAGTTCCTGTTCTCGCTGCTGCTGACCGCGGGAAGCTGGCAGACCCTGCCGATCCTGCTGTCGGGGCAGAACTCCTATCGCGGCGACGAATGGTGGGCGATCTCGGTCGCCGCCATGGTCTCGATCGCCCCGATGATGGTGATGGCCGTCCTCCTGGCCAGGCTCATGCGATCGGGCCTGCTGCTGGGCAGCATCCGATGATCGCGCGACAGGGAGGGAGAACAACAATGAAGACCATGCTTCTTGCAACCGCCGGTGCGCTGACGCTGGCGGCGGCGCTGGCCGGGCCGGCCGCGGCGGCCTGCGACCCCGACTACACCGGCGTGACCCTGACCGCGGGGTCGCAGACCGGCCCCTTCATCGCCCTGGCGGTGCAGATGGCGGCCAAGACCTGGGAGCAGAAGACCTGCGGCAAGGTCAATGTCGTGGAGTTCCCGTTCGGCGAGCTGTATCCGAAATACCTGACGGCGATGACCGCCGGGGAATCGACCTTCGACATCATCACCTTCGCTCCGGCCTGGATGCCGGATTTCGCACCCTACCTGTCGGAGATGCCGGCCTCGGTGCGCGAGGGCAAGGATTGGGAGGACATCGCCCCGGTCTATCGCGACCGGCTGATGGTGTGGGACGGCAAGCACCTGTCGCAGACCATCGACGGCGACCTGCACACCCTGTCCTACCGCAAGGATCTGTTCGACGACCCGAAGGAGCAGGCGGCGTTCAAGGCCAAGTACGGCTACGACCTGGCGGTGCCGAAGACCTGGAAGGAATACTACGACATCGCCGAGTTCTTCACCCGGCCCGACCAGAAGCTGTGGGGCACGGCGGAGGCGTTCCGGCGCGGCGGCCAGCAGTTCTGGTTCTTCTTCACCCACGCCGCCAGCTACACCAACGACCCGCAGAACCCCGGCAGCATGTTCTTCGACCCGGAGACGATGGACGCCGCGGTCAACAACCCGGGCTGGGTGCGGGCGCTGGACGACTACATCAAGTCGGTGAAGTTCTCGCCGCCGGGCGCGCTCAACTTCTCCTCGGGCGACATCCGCACCGCCTTCGCCGGCGGCCAGGTGGCGATGAACTTCGACTGGGGCGACACCGGCGTCATCGCCTCCGACAAGACCCAGAGCCAGGTCGCCGGCCATGTCGGCTCGGCCCTGACCCCGGGGTCGACCGAGATCTGGAACCACAAGACCAAGGATTGGGAGAAGACCGACCAGCCGGTGTTCTCGCCCTTCATGGCCTTCGGCGGCTGGCAGGCGGCGGTGCCCTCGGCCGGCAAGAATGTCGAGGCGTCCTGGAACTTCGTCGAATGGGTCTCGAACCCGGAGAACAGCGGCATCGCCACGGTGACCGGCGGCTCCGGCGTCAACCCCTACCGCCTCAGCCATTTCGTGCCGGACCGCTGGCTGGCCAAGATGACCAAGGAGGAGGCGGACGAGTATCTCGCCGCCCAGCGCGGCAGCCTGGAGGCCAAGAACGTCGCGCTCGACATGCGCATCCCCGGCTACTTCTCCTACACCGAAGTGCTGGAGATCGAGCTGTCCAAGGCGCTGGCGGGGCAGGAGACGGCGCAGCAGGCGCTCGACACCATCGCGACCGAATGGAACAAGCTGACCGACGAGTTCGGCCGCGACACCCAGCTTGCCGCCTATCGCGCCTCGATGGGCCTGCCGCCCCTGAAGAAGTAGACGGCAGCCGGGTCCCCGCCGCACCGTTCGTGGCGGGGACCCGCACCGAGGCCCACGGTTCCAGACCCGCAAGGACAGCATGGCCCGCGTCACACTCGAAGCCGTGACCAAGAACTACGGCGACGTCCCTGTCATCCCGTCGCTCGACCTCGAGATCGCGGACCGCGAATTCGTGGTGCTGGTCGGCCCGTCCGGCTGCGGCAAGACCACCACCCTGCGCATGATCGCCGGGCTGGAGCCCACCACCGGCGGCGCCATCCGGATCGGCGACCGCGACGTCACCCAGCTGCGGCCCGGCCTGCGCAACTGCGCCATGGTGTTCCAGAACTATGCCCTCTACCCGCATATGAGCGTGCGGGAGAACATCGGCTACGGCATGAAGGTGCGGCGCGAGCCGAAGGCCGAGATCGAGGCCAAGATCGCCAACGCCGCGCGCATCCTCGGCCTC
The DNA here is from genome assembly GCF_052115705.1 of Inquilinus sp. 2KB_23. Taxonomy (NCBI): domain Bacteria; kingdom Pseudomonadati; phylum Pseudomonadota; class Alphaproteobacteria; order Rhodospirillales; family Rhodospirillaceae; genus Inquilinus; species Inquilinus sp. 2KB_23. The sequence goes on from NZ_JBFRHF010000011.1 coordinate 186,221, forward strand.
GACCCCTATCTCGACCGCCGGCCGAAGCAGCTCTCGGGCGGCCAGCGCCAGCGCGTCGCCATCGGCCGCGCCATCGTCCGCGACCCCGATGTGTTCCTGTTCGACGAGCCGCTGTCCAACCTCGACGCCAAGCTGCGCATCGAGATGCGGGCCGAGATCAAGGCGCTGCACCGGCGGCTGCAGACCACCATCGTCTACGTCACCCATGACCAGGTCGAGGCCATGACCATGGCCGACCGGGTGGTGGTGATGAACCAGGGCCGGATCGAGCAGGCGGCCGAGCCGCTGACACTGTACGAGACCCCGGCCAACCTGTTCGTCGCCGCCTTCATCGGCGCGCCCAGCATGAATTTTTTGCCCGCGACCCTGGTCGCCAATGGCGGTACGCCGGGGCTGCGGCTGGCGGACGGCACGGTGCTGCCGGTGCCCGCGGCCAAGCGCGCCGCGCTGGCCGGGCGCGACGGCCTTGCCGTCACCATCGGCCTGCGGCCGGAGCATGTGGCGGGCGGCGACGCCGGGCCGGTCACGCTGCCGATCATGCCCCGGGTGATCGAGCCGCTGGGCGCCCACACCCTGATCCTGGGCGAAGTCGCGGGCGGCCGCTTCACCGCCCAGGTCGACGCCCATTTCCCGGCCCGGCCGGACGAGCCGACCACGATCAGCTTCGACCCGGAACGGCTGCACCTGTTCGAGACGGCCGGCGGCCAGGCGGTGTGAGGGTGCCCGACCGAGAGGAAACCGGGATCAACGCGGGGCTGAAGCAGAAGGTCGACGAGTCTTTCGCCGATCCGAAGCCGAGCGTACCGGCCCGGGATGTCTTCCGCCGGCTGCGCGCCTATCACGAGACGCAGGCCAAGACGGATTCCGGCAAGCCATTAAGGTCCCGGCCCAAGACGGAAAGGGATCCGGTCGGCTTTCCTCGGCGCTGCGTGTGGTTTCTTATAACAACTGGTTGCACCTCGATCATTCCGGTTGCATATTACAATCGGAATGGAGCGACCCTCATGAGCAGCGAACCGCGATCCGGCTGTCCGATCAATCTCACCCTCGAGGCCCTGGGCGACCGCTGGAGCCTGCTGGTGATCCGCGACATGATGTTCGGTGGCCGCCGGCATTTCCGCGAGCTGCTGACCCGGTCGGAGGAGGGCATCGCCTCCAACATCCTGGCCGACCGGCTGAAGCGGTTGACCGAATCGGGCTTCCTGACCCGGGCCGACGACGCCAGCCACAAGCAGAAGGCGATCTACAGCCTGACCGAGAAGGCGATCCAGCTGGTGCCGCTGCTGGCCCATATGGGCGCCTGGGGCCGGCGGCACACGCCGGCGACGCCGGAGCTGTCGATCCGAGCCCAGCTGCTGGAGGAGGGCGGGCCTGACCTCTGGGCCGAATTCATGGACGAGCTGCGCGCGGCCCATCTCGGCCTGCCCCACCCGGCCCGCGGACCCAGCGTCGGCGAACGCCTGCAGAAGGCCTACGAGGCCGTCCGCGACAGCGAGGGCGGTGCGGCGGCCTGATCCCGCCGCCTACTAAGCCTTCGGCCGGCCGTAGACGCCGCGCAGGAAGAAGTCCCAGATCGCATAGACCAGGGCGCCGCCCCAGAGGAAGAGCCACAGATGGTCCTGCAGCCACAGGACCTCCGCCGTCAGCGCCGCGATCAGCAGCACGATGATCAGCAGCCGGACCCAGAGCGGTTCGAGCCAGGGATGCGCTTGCGGCGTCGGCATGGATCTCCAGGGGAGGCAGGGCAGGGCAGGGGCGGGGAGAGTGGCACGGACCGCGGCGGGCATCCAGCCCGGCGCCTCCCGCAACGCGCTTTCTCCCCGGCAACCGCGGCGTTATGGTCGCCGGCTTTCGCCAATAGGGTTCGACCGGAAGGACGGTGCTGCGATGTCCAAGATCATTCTCGACTGCGATGTCGGCATCGACGACGCGCTGGCCATCCTGTGGCTGGCCGACCGGCCGGGCATCGAGATCGCGGCCCTCGGCAGCGTTCATGGCAACGCCCACGCCACGGTCGCCGCGGCCAACGCCCAGCATGTCTTCGACCTCGTCGGGCTAAGCCATGTGCCGGTCGCGGTCGGGGCCGAGGCACCGCTGGCCCAGCCGGTCAGCATCAGCGGCCATGTCCATGGCGATGACGGCCTCGGCGGCTACGGCCCCGGCGCGCCGCTGCGCCCCTTCGCGGCCGAGACGGCGGCGGAGCAGCTGGTCCGGCTGGTGCGCGCCGAACCCGGGGCCTGCACCATCCTGGCCACCGGCCCGCTGACCAACCTGGCGCTGGCGCTGCATCTCGAACCCGACCTGCCGCAGCTGGTCGAGCGGGTGGTGGTGATGGGTGGCGCGGTGACGGTGCCCGGCAACATCACCGCCGCGGCCGAGGCCAACATCTTCCACGATCCGGAAGCGGCGGAGGCGGTGTTCGCCGCCGCCTGGCCGGTCGTCCTGGTCGGGCTCGACGTCACCATGACTGCCTGGCTCGGCGAGGCGGAGCTGGCGCGGATCGAGGCCGACGGCCGCCCGCGCGGGCGCTTCGCCTGGTCGATCCTGCAGCACTACACCGGCTTCTATCACAGCCGCCACGGCGTGCGCGGCTGCGCCCTGCATGATCCGGCCGCGGCGATGCTGCTGGTCGATCCCGGCCTGGCCGACTACGCCGACTGGGCGGTGCGGGTCGAGCTCGGCGGCGACCTGACGCGCGGCATGACCCTGGCCGACCGTCGCGGCTATCCCGAGGAGCCGGATGCTGCGAGCCGGCCCGTCATCCGGGTGGCGACGCGGATCGACCGCGAACGCCTCGTCGCCGGCTTCATGGACGGCCTGCTGCGTTGACCACGGAGGCGGCGTTGGACCGGCCCGACGCTTCTTCTTGGCGATTGTCGCGATACATCCGGTCCCGGATGGGATGGCCGGCCGATCCACCCCCCGTCCAGGGTTCGGGCAGGGCAAAGCCTGGGTTGCCGAAAGAACCGGCAACTGTGCTTGTCTGGATTGGTCGGATGATTATTCGGAAAGCATTCCGCCCATTCCGGTCGTGATTGAGGGGGTAGCAAAAATGCCGTGCATTCCTCGGGAATGTTCATTCTAATGGCTCTCCCCCGGCGGCGGTATGCCGCCGGGACGATCTGCGGTTTCGCTTCGGCGAATGCTGGAGCCATAAGGGGAGGTTTCATGAATTTTCGTACTCTGCTCGCCGCGGGCGTTGCGGCCGTTGTCGCGGCAGGCTTCGCCGCCTCGGCCCAGGCCGGTGCGACCTTCGACGCCGTCAAGCAGCGCGGCTTCATCCAGTGCGGCGTGAACACCGGCCTCGCCGGCTTCGCGCTGCCGGACAGCCAGGGCAAGTGGACCGGGATCGACGTCGACACCTGCCGCGCCCTCGCCGCCGCGGTGTTCGGCGACGCCGAAAAGGTCAAGTTCACGCCGCTCAACGCCCAGGTGCGCTTCACCGCCCTGCAGTCGGGCGAAGTCGATGTGCTGGCCCGCAACACGACCTGGTCGCTGTCGCGCAACACCTCGCTCGGCCTCGACTTCACCGCCGTCAACTTCTATGACGGCCAGGGCTTCATGGTGGCCAAGTCGCTCGGCGTCACCAGCGCCAAGGACCTCAACGGCGCCACCATCTGCGTCCAGCCCGGCACCACCACCGAGCTGAACCTGACCGACTGGTTCCGGGCCAACAAGCTCGAGTTCAAGCCGGTGGTCATCGAGAAGCTGGAAGATGTCGAATCCGCCTTCTTCTCCGGCCGCTGCGATGCCTACACCACCGACGCCTCCGGCCTTGCCGCGACCCGCGCCGCCAAGGCGCCGAAGCCGGACGACTACATCATCCTGCCCGAGATCATCTCGAAGGAGCCGCTGGCCATCGGCGTCCGCCAGGGCGACCCGCAATGGGCCAACATCACCCGCTGGGTGTTCAACGCCCAGCTCCAGGCGGAAGAAAGCGGCGTCACCAGCGCGAACATCGACAGCTTCGCGGATTCGCCGGACCCGACGATCCAGCGCCTGCTGGGCAAGACCCCGGGCATGGGCGAGGCGCTCGGCCTGCCGGAGACCTGGGCCTACAACGCCATCAAGCAGGTCGGCAATTACGGCGAGATGTTCGAGCGCAATGTCGGCGAGAAGACGACGCTGGGGCTGAAGCGCGGCCTGAACGCGCTGTGGACCCAGGGCGGCCTGCAATACGCGCCTCCGATCCGTTAACGGACGATCAAGCCGCCGGCCCCGAAACGGGCCGGCGGTGTTGTTTCAGGCCGAAAAGAAGCGACAGGGCGGTTTGAACGAGGTGTGACGCAATGACCATGGACGTTGCCGCGGCAGGAACTGCCGTGCGCCGTGGATCGGCCTTCAACGACCCGAGGCTCCGTTCGATTTTTTACCAGGTCGTCCTTCTGCTGGTGGTGATCGGCGTCGGCTGGTTCCTGGTGTCGAACCTGATCCACAACCGCGAGGTTCGCGGCATCGCGACGGGATACGGCTTCCTCAACCGTGAGGCCGGCTTCGCCATCGCCGAGACGCCGATTTCCTACACGCCCAGCGATCCCTATTCCCGCGCCTTCCTGGTCGGGCTGGTGAACACGCTCAAGGTGTCCATTCTCGGCATCATCCTGGCGACCTTGCTGGGAGTCGTCGTCGGCGTCAGCCGGCTGTCCTCGAACTGGCTGGTGGCCAAGCTGGCCGCCGGCTATGTCGACCTGGTGCGCAACATCCCGCTGACCGTCCAGCTGCTGCTCTGGGCCGGGCTGATCCGGGTCAGCGCCCCGGCCCCGCGCCAGGCGGCGAACCCGGTGCCCGGCGTCTTCATCAGCAATCGCGGCATCCAGGTGCCGTCGATCGAGGACAACCCGATCTTCGTCTGGGTCCTGATCGCCGCGCTGGTGGCGCTGGTCATCGGCTGGGGCATCGCCCGCTGGGCCCGCCAGCGCCAGGCGGCGACCGGGCAGCCGTTCCACAGCTTCTGGGTCGGGCTGGCCCTGTTCATCGGCCTGCCGCTGGTGGTCTGGCTGGCCGGCGGTGCGCCAGCGGCGTTCGAGATCCCCGAGCTGAAGGGCTTCAACTTCTCGGGGGGCTGGACGCTTTCGCCGGAATTCGCGGCGATGCTGCTGGGCCTGACCGTCTACACCGCCAGCTTCATCGCCGAGATCGTGCGCGGCGGCATCCTCGCCGTCTCGCATGGCCAGACCGAGGCGGCCCGCGCGCTCGGCCTGCATTCCGGGGTCACGTTGCGCCGGATCATCCTGCCGCAGGCGCTGCGCATGATCATCCCGCCGATGACCAGCCAATACCTCAACATCACCAAGAACAGCTCGCTCGCGGTGGTGATCGGCTATCCCGAGCTGGTGTCGATCGGCAACACCATCGGCAACCAGACCGGCCAGGTGGTCGAGGCGATCTCGATCTTCATGGCGGTCTATCTGTTCATCAGCCTGTCGATCTCGATCGGCATGAACATCTACAACCGGCGCATGTCGCTGCGGGAGCGCTGATCATGGCGGCGACTCACTCCTTCACCGAACCCTTCGTCGCCACCCGGGAGATCCCGGCCGAGCCGCCGCCCGGCTCGACCACCGGGCCGATCGCCTGGGTCCGGCACAACCTGTTCAGCACCTGGTACAACATCGTCCTGACCGTGGTGATCGCCTACCTCGCGATCCGGTTGATCCCGCCCTTCATCTCCTGGGCGTTCATCGACCCGGTGTGGGGGCCGGCGACACCGGACCAGACGCCGGCCGATGTCGTCGCCGCCTGCCGGGCCGCGACGGGGGCGTGCTGGGCCTTCGTCAACGAGAAGTACCGGCTGATCTTCTTCGGCCTCTACCCGTTCGACGAATATTGGCGGCCGATCCTGGCCATGCTGCTGCTGCTCGGCCTTGCCGTCAGCAGCACCGTCCGGCGGTTCTGGGGCAAGCGGCTGATCGTCGCCTGGGTGGTCGTGATCGTCGCGGCCATCACGCTGATGTACGGGGCCATCCCGCTCGGCTTCCTCGAAATCCCGATCCCCGGCATGACGCTGGTCGAGACCGGGAAATGGGGCGGCCTGCCGCTGACCATGGGCCTGTCGATGATCGGCCTGGCCCTGGCCTTCCCGTTCTCGATCCTGCTGGCGCTCGGCCGCCGGTCGAACATGCCGGCGATCCGGACGCTGTGCGTCACCTACATCGAACTGGTGCGCGGCGTGCCGCTGATCACCGTGCTGTTCATGGCCTCGGTGATGTTCCCGCTGTTCCTGCCCGAGGGCTGGAACTTCAACTACCTGCTGCGCGCCCAGGTGGCGATCATCATGTTCACCGCCGCCTATCTGGCCGAGGTGGTGCGCGGCGGGCTGCAGTCGATCCCCAAGGGCCAGTTCGAGGCGGCCGACAGCCTCGGCCTGAGCTATTGGCAGAAGCAGCGGCTGATCATCCTGCCGCAGGCGCTGCGGATCTCGATCCCGGCCCTGGTCAACACCTTCATCGGGTCCTTCATGGACACGACGCTGGTGATCATGGTCGGCCTGTTCGACCTGCTCGGCGCCGCCCGGCTTGGCCTGTCCGACTCGATCTGGGGGCCGTTCTACAAGGAAGCCTATCTGTTCGTTTCGCTGCTGTTCTTCGTGTTCTGCTTCTCCATGTCGAAATACTCGCAGCACCTGGAGAGGTATCTGAACATCGGCACGCGCCGTCGCTGAGACAGGGAGACTGAAAATGGCCGCAACACCGGCGCCCGCCGCCACCGAACCGGACGTGCTGATCCAGATGTCCGGGGTCAACAAATGGTACGGTGAGTTCCATGTCCTCCGGGACATCAACCTCGCCGTCGAGAGGGGCGAGAAGGTCGTGATCTGCGGGCCCTCGGGCTCCGGCAAATCGACCCTGATCCGCTGCCTCAACCGGCTGGAGGAGCATCAGAAGGGCTCGATCATCGTCGACAAGATCGAGCTGACCAACGATGTGAAGAACATTGACGCCATCCGCCGCGAGGTCGGCATGGTGTTCCAGCAGTTCAACCTGTTCCCGCACCTGACCGTGCTGGAGAACCTGACCCTGGCCCCGATCTGGGTTCGCAAGATCCCGAAGAAGGAGGCCGAGGAGACGGCGATGTACTTCCTCAGTCGGGTCAAGATCCCCGAACAGGCCGGGAAATATCCGGGCCAGCTTTCCGGCGGCCAGCAGCAGCGCGTGGCGATCGCCCGCTCGCTGTGCATGAAGCCGAAGATCCTGCTGTTCGACGAGCCGACCTCGGCGCTGGACCCCGAGATGATCAAGGAAGTGCTCGACGTGATGATCGAGCTGGCCCGCGAGGGCATCACCATGATCTGCGTCACCCATGAGATGGGCTTCGCGCGGACCGTGGCGAACCGGGTGATCTTCATGGACCGCGGCCAGATCGTCGAACAGAACGAGCCGGAAGAGTTCTTCAAGAACCCGAAGTCGGACCGCACCAAGCTGTTCCTGAGCCAGATCCTGGCGCATTGACCGTGCCGGGGCGTCGCCGAGTCGGCGGCGCCCCTGGGTTCGGTCCGGAATGGGCCGGCCTCCGCTCCGCCTGACGTGCGTTGCCGTCGTGGCGGTCGATCCCCCCGCATAGCCTGCCTGTGCGACCCCGCCGTTTCGAGCCACCGGTCATGACGACCGGAATCAAGCGCGACTCCGGATCCCAGCGTGGCTGGAATTCGACAGCTCCCTCGCGGCCGGTGCCGGCAGGGACGCGGCCCTTCTGATTCAGCCAGAAATCGGATGATGCCATTCGGGTAACCGTCAGTGTTGCCGGTTCGCCACACATCGTTGCTATTTCATCTTACATACATTCTTGGATGTATAATCCCATTGCTCCACTTCCCAGCGCGGGACTAACGTCCGGCACATCAGAGGGACGTCATTCGGTGGGTGGGTAAGGCCGATCCGGATGGTGCTTTTGATGACACAGATCGGCGCCGTTTCGGGGGACTCGCTTTCGACACGACCGCCATCACCCGGCTTTCGAGGCCGGGTTCTTGCCCGGGGTTCCGGCAAACTGCCTAGGCCAGGGCAAGCAGACGGGCCGACAGGCGTCCAGAGCGAATAGCCTCACAGAGATGCGGGGCAGAGGAGGGAAGATGAAGAAGGTACTTATCGGCACCACGGCGCTGGTGGCAGTTGCGTTGGCCTCGGCCTCCGCCTCGGCTGAACTGCAGGTCAAGATCAGCGGTTTCGTCGCGTTCCAGGGCTCGCTGTCGCTGACCGACACCCGCAGCGACAACTTCGATCGCGACTATGATTTCCAGACCAACGCGCGACTGGTCTTCGACATCAAGAACGTCACCGATTCCGGCCTCGAATACGGTGCCCGCATCCGCTTCAACGACGTCAACCGCGATGCCGGCGTCAAGGTCACCCGTACCTATGTGTACGTGAAGGGCGGCTTCGGCACGATCACCTTCGGTAACGCGCCGACGGTGGCCGACGACATCGGCTACATCTACGCGCATGACGAACTGGCCGGGGAACGCGGCGCCGGCGGCGGCGACTTCGGCGACCTGCTCGACGGCGACAATATCGCCCAGGGCGGCATGAACTTCTACTCGATCGACGCCACCTACCTCGCGGGCCTGACCAACCAGGACACCCGCATCAAGTACATCTCGCCGACGATCAACGGCTTCAGCTTCGGCGTCGACTTCACCCCCGTGGTCGGTGGCGCAGCCCATGCCGGCTCCGGCGGCGTGAACGACCTGATCAACGACGACAGCACGATCTACGAGAACGTCGTCACCGGCGGCGTGAACTGGACGCAGGATTTCGACGGCCTCAACGTGTTGCTGGCCGGCACCGCCGCCTACGGTAACGGCGTGACCACCGCCAACAACCCCGAGAATCACGACCTCGAGGTCTACACCCTCGGTGGCCGGGTCCGGTCCGGCGGCATCGCGGCCAGCGTGAACTGGACCCACAACGCCAGCTTCTTCGCGACCGACAAGTCCGTCGACACCGTCATCGGCGACCTGAGCTACACCTGGGGTCCGTTCCTGGCCTCCGTGTCCTACGCCTACACCTGGGCCGGCAGCCACAACGGCCTCAATGCGGCCTCGGGCGACGGCGACGGCCAGGACCTGCGGGACAACCACATCGCCGGTGTGAACCTGACCTACACCGTCGCGCCGGGCCTGAACACCTACGCGGAAGTCATCTACGAGCGCCAGAATTTCCGCACGGGCTCGGAGTTCGAGAATGCCAACCTGCTGACGGGCATCAACCTGGCCTTCTGAGGCCCAGGAAGACCCGTCCGGACGGTTGGTCCGGGAAGACCGGGCGTGACAGACCACTCCTAACGGTCTCTGTCTCGTCCCCTCGAAGGCTGAAAGGTCACGTCCGGTCGAAGGAGGATGCGCGGTCTGCAGGCCGCGCATCCTTTTTTATTGCCTGGTTCCATTGGGGCGGCTCGCTGAGCCGCCCCTTTTCATTTCAGGCCAAGCCCGGACTCATATTGCATACATACATGTATGTATATTACGGTTGCTTTGGCACCAAGGAGCGGATTAACTTTCCGCACTCCTTCCGGGTAAGGTTCCCACGCAGGGCACCCGCCACGCCCCAGCGGCGAAGGCCGGCGCCTGCCCGGAGAGGCGTTTTTCGATGTGATTCTTTGTCAGGCTTGCATAGCCGGGCCTCGGCCCCCCGACGACAACCTCGGATGGCGGACCGGGAACGGCCCCCTGAGAGATGGAGATGGGGGACGCAAGGCAGAGGAGGGACCATGATGAGGGTAGTGATCAGCGGCGCCGTGGCGCTGGCGGTGGTGGCATTGGCTTCGGCCCCTGTTGCCGCCGCCGGCCTGCAGGTCAAGATCAGCGGCTTCGTTGCTTTCCAGTCCACATTGTCGCTGTCGGATTCCCGCAGTGACAGTTTCGATCGCGACTACGACTTCCAGACCAATGCGCGGCTGATCTTCGACGTCAAGAACGTCACCGATTCCGGCCTCGAATACGGCGCCCGGGTGCGCTTCAACTCCGTCAACCGGGACGACGGCGTCCGGGTCACGCGCACCTATGTCTATGTGAAGGGCACCTTCGGCACGATCACCTTCGGCAATGCGCCGACGATCGCCGACGACATCGGCTACGTCTATGCCCATGATGATCTCGTCAGCGATATGGGCGCGGGCGCGCTGGATTTCGGCGAGCTGCTCGACGGTGATTTCCCGCTCGGCGGCGGGAATTTCTACTCGATCGATGCGACCTACCTGGCCGGGCTGACCAACGAGGACACCCGCATCAAGTATCTGTCGCCGACCTTCAACGGCTTCAGCTTCGGCATCGACTTCACGCCCGTGGTCGGCGGCGCGGGCCATGCCGGCGCCGGCGGCGTCAACGACCTGATCAACGACGACCAGACCTTCTACGAGAATGTCGTCACCGCCGGCGTGAACTACGAGGACACGTTCGGCGATCTGTCGGTGCGGGGCGCCGCCACCGCGGCCTACGGCAACGGCGTCCAGACCTCGGCGGCCGGCGCCAATCCGCATGGCCACAATCTCGAGGTCTACACGATCGGCGGCAAGGTTGGGTACCAGGGCTTCTGGGCCAGCGTGAACTGGACCCACAATGAGAGCATCGCTCTTGCCGACAAGTCGGTCGACACGATCATCGGCGATCTCAGCTACCAGTCCGGCCCGTTCCTGGCATCGCTGTCCTACGCCTACACCTGGGCGGGCAAGCACAGCGGCCTGAACGCGGCCGATGGTGACGGCAACGGCCAGGACCTGCAGGACAACCACATCGTCGGCGCGAACGTGACCTACACCGTGGCCCCCGGCCTCAACACCTATGCCGAAGTGATCTACGAGAAGCAGAACTTCCGCGAGGGCGGGGATTTCGAGAACGCCAACCTGATCACGGGTCTCATCCTCGGCTTCTGAGGCAACGGGGTAGTTTGAGAGCCTGACATTCCATTTACAACTGTCATGCCCGGGCTTGACCCGGGCATCCAGAGGCTGTCGACAGCCTCTTCTGGATTGCCGGGTCAGGCCGGCAATGACAGCAAAAGGCTGGCTCAACCCTCAGGTTGCGAGCGGGATATGCGGCGCGGCGGTGATCGGCAGCAGGCCGGTCAGCCGGGGGTCGGGCCGGCGCACCACCCGCTGCCCATAGGGCGCGAAGCCGGCGCGCTGGTAGTGGGCCAGCGCCTTGGGATGGTCGAGGGTGCAGGTATCGACCGTCATCCGCCGGATCGGCCGCGACCAGGCGATGTCGATGATCGACCGCAGCAGGAACGGCCCCAGCCGGCGGCCGATGAAGTCGGGCAGCAGCCCGAAATAGGCGAGGTCGGCCAGGTCCGCCTCGGTCTGGAACAGCTCGCCGAACCCGGCCGGCACGCCGTCGACATACAGCACATAGACCTCGGTCCGGTCGTCGACCAGCCGGGCCTGYAGCCGGGCATCGTCCCACAGCCGCCGGTCGGTCCACAGCCAGTTGGTGCCGACCGTGTCGTAGAGGTAGCGGTAGTAGGACACGGTCGCGGGCTCGGCCCGCATCAGCGCATGCCGCGCCAGGGGCGGCGGCGGGGGCGGGCGCACCGGCCGGGCCGTCATCTCCAGCTGGGTGACGGTGATCGTCAGCTCGCCGACCGCCGGATCGCTCATGCTCACCTCCGGGCCGGGCCGGTCTCGACCGGCGTGTCCCCCGGCAGGCCCCATTCCGACCAGGCGCCATCATACACGGCGGCGTCCTCGCGGCCGATCCGGTGCAGGCCGAGGGCCAGGACGCAGGCGGTGACGCCGCTGCCGCAGCTGGTCGTGACCGGCCCGTCCTCCGGCAATCCGGCGGCGGCGAAGCGCGCGGCGATCGCCTCGGGCGGCAGCAGGGTCTTGGTGGCGGGATCCAGCAGGTCGCCGAAAGGCAGGCTGAGGCTGCCGGGAATATGCCCGCCGCGCAGCCCTGCCCGCGGCTCCGGCGCCGTGCCCTCGAACCGGTCGCCCGCGCGCGCGTCGATCACCGTGCCCGCCCTGCCGGCCAGGATCTCGCTTTTGGCGCGCACCAGTCGCGGCCGGGGATGGGCAACGAATCGGGCTGCGGTGGGCGTCGCCGGGCCGCTGGCCAGCGGCCGGCCCTCGGCCCGCCAGGCCGGCAGGCCGCCATCCAGCACCGCCACCCCGTCATGGCCGAAGGCGCGCAGCATCCACCAGGCACGGGCCGCGCTCATCAGCCCGTAGACGTCGTAGCAGACCACGAAGCTGTCATTGCCGATGCCGAGAGCGCCGACCTTCTCCGCGAACAGGGCCGGGGAGGGCAGCATGTGCGGCAGCCCGCCGGGCAGCTTGCTCTCCGGCGCCGCGATGTCGTCGACGTCGAACCGGACGGCGCCGGGGATATGGGCCTCGGCGAACTCCGCCGCCGCGTCGCGCTTCGCCGTCGGCAGGTGGTAGGTGGCGTCGACGATCCGGATGTCGGGATCATCCAGGTGGTCGGCCAGCCAGGCGGTGGAGACGATGGTGTTCATGCTTCGCCTGCGAAGGTGATGACGATCCGGCGGTTCTGCTTGCCCTTGTTCTCGATCTTGGCGATCGCGAGGGCGCCGATCTCAGCGGTGTTGCGGACATGGGTGCCGCCGCAGGGCTGCAGGTCGATCGGCGCCTCGGGATCGCCGATCCGCACCAGCCGGACCCGGCCGGAGCCGGTCGGCGGCTTCACCGACATGGTGCGCACCAGGTCCGGCCGCGCCGCCATCTCCTCGTCGGTGATCCAGGACGTCCCGATCGGCAGGGCCGCCGCGACCAGGCGGTTCAGCTCGGCGGTGACGGCCGCGGCGTCCGGCGGCCCGTCCGGCAGGTTGAAGTCCAGCCGGCTGCGATCGGCGCCGATCTGGCCGCCGGTGACGTCGCCGATGACGGCGATGCACAGCAGGTGCAGGGCGGTGTGCATCCGCATGTGGCGGTGCCGCCGCTCCCAATCCAACGCCAGCTCGACCGCGGTGCCGGGGGCGGGCAGGGCGGCGCCCTCCGCCACGATGTGGCGGATCTCGTCCGGCGCCTCGCCCTTGCGGGTGTCGGCGATCGCGGCCTCGCCGCCGGCCCAGCGGATGGTGCCGGTGTCGCCGGGCTGGCCGCCGCCGGTGGCATAGAAGATGGTCCGGTCCAGGACGATGCTCTCCGGCGTCGCGGCGACCACCGTGGCAGTCGCGGTGCGCAGATAGGCGTCGTCGCGGAACAGCAGCTCGGTCATGCGGCGGTCTCCAGCCAGTCGGGCAGCGGCAATCCCTTCTCGCGCAGGAATTCCAGGTTGTAGAGCTTGGATTGGTAGCGGCTTCCGTGGTCGGCCAGGATGGTGACGATGGTGTGGCCGGGGCCCAGCCGCTGCGCCATCTTGACCGCGCCGGCCAGGTTGATGCCGGTGGATCCGCCGAGCAGCAGACCTTCCTCCTTGGCCAGGCGGAACAGGATGGTCAGCGCCTCCTCATCGGTCGCCTGCTGTGCCCAGTCCAGCGGCATGCCCTCGAGGTTCCTGGTCACCCGGCCCTGGCCGATGCCTTCGGTGATCGAACTGCCCTCGGCCTTCAACTCGCCATGGGCATACCAATTGTACAGCGAGGCGCCGAGCGGGTCGGTCAGCGCGATCTGCACCTTGGGGTCGCGCTCCTTCAGCGCCATGGCGATGCCGGCCAGGGTGCCGCCGGTGCCGACGGCGCAGGTGAAGCCGTCGATCCGTCCGCCGGTCTGGTCCCAGATCTCCGGCCCGGTGGTGCGATAGTGGCCGTCGCGGTTGGCGGTGTTGTCGAACTGGTTGGCCCAGATGGCGCCGTTCGGCTCGGTCTTGGCCAGCTCGGCAGCGAGGCGGCCGGAGTAGTGGACGTAGTTGCCGGGGTCCTTGTAGGGCACCGCATCGACCTCGACCAGCTTGGCCCCGGCCAGGCGGATCGCGTCCTTCTTCTCCTGGCTCTGGGTCCGCGGCAGGACGATGACGCTGCGATAGCCCAGCGCCCGGCCCACCAGGGCCAGGCCGATGCCGGTGTTGCCCGCCGTGCCCTCGACGATGGTGCCGCCGGGCCTCAGCGTGCCGCGCGCCTCGGCGTCGCGGATGATCGCCAGGGCCGCGCGGTCCTTGACCGAGCCGCCGGGGTTGAGGAACTCGGCCTTGCCCAGGATCTCGCAGCCGGTCTCCTCCGACAGGCCGCGGAGGCGGATCAGCGGGGTGTTGCCGATGGCGCCGACGAGGCCGTCGACGATATGGCGGGATGGCGTGTCGGTCATGCTGGGTCCCATTCGGGTCGCGGCGTCCTTGCGGACCTTAGGCGGCGCTGCCGGAGGCTTCAAGCGAAGCCCAGCGGCGGCGCAGCGAGTCGCGGTTCAGGGCGAACCATTGCAGGGCGATCAGGGTGATGGCGTTCTGGATGCGGCCCTCGGCCAGCAGCGCCAGGGCGTCCGACGCCGGCATCGGCAGGATGCGGATGTCCTCCTGCTCCGACGCCAGCCCGTGCAGGCTGGTCTCGGCGGGCGCGTCGACCCGGCCGCAGAACAGGCTGACCCATTCGTTGAAGCCGCCCGGGCTGGTGGCGAACTCGCCGACCGGCAGCAGCTCGGCCACGGCGAGGCCGGTCTCCTCCAGGGTCTCGCGGGCGGCCGAATCCTCCTTCGACTCGCCAGTATCGATCAGCCCGGCCGGGATCTCGACCATCCAGCCCGGCCGGTCGGCGATCCAGGCGCCCAGCCGGAACTGCTCCAGCAGCACCACCCGGTCCGCGACCGGATCATAAGGCAGCAGGGCGACGGCGGGGCGGCGCAGCACCAGTTCGCGCGTCAGCGGGGCGGTCCAGTCGCCGTTGAAGCGGCGATGGCGCAGCTGCAGCCGGTCCAGCCGGAAGAATCCGGCATATTCGGTCCGGCGCTCGATCAGCTCGACATCCCGATCGTTGTCGAAAGCCACTCTGGTTCTCTCCTGCGCGACGGCAACCGCCGGACCATAGCGGCGCCCGCCTCGCGGCGCCACGGCGCGGCACGCCGCAGGCCCTGGACATCGCGTGCCGCGAGTCCGGGGATGCTGCCGGGATAGGGTTTGACGGGGCGGGAAAACGGCCGCGATACTCCGGGGTCGGGTTGGGGCGGCCCAATGTCGCGGACGGGCGCTTCACTGTCGCCAGGGGAAACAACGGGATCGCCGCCCGGCCGTCTAATGTCCTCGGCTTCGGGCCGAGGCTTCAAAAGCTAAAGAAAGCCGCCGCCCGACAGGGTGGGTTCCAGCGTCTCGACAGGGAGAGACAGATGAACATCAAAGATCTCGGAAAAGTCCACGTGGCGATTCCGAAGCTGGCGGAGGACCTCCGCGACGGGCGGGTCGACCGGCGCGAATTCCTACGCACCTCGGTGCTGCTCGGTCTCGCGATTCCGACCGCCTATTCCATGGCCTCGCTGCTGACCGGCGAACCGCTGATGCCGCAGGCGCTGGCGCAGGAGACGCCGCGCAAGGGCGGCACGCTGCGCCTGGGCATCTTCGTGATGGATGCCAGCGACCCCGCCATCTACGACTGGTCGGAGAAGGGCAATTCGGCGCGGCAGATCATCGAGCCGCTGGTGCGGGTCGGCACCGACAACCTCGCCCACCCCCATCTCGCCGAGAAGTGGGAGGCGAACGACACCGTCACGGTCTGGACCATGCATCTGCGCCAGGGCGTGAAGTGGAGCAACGGCGACGATTTCGGCGCCGACGACGTGATCGCCACCTTTACCCGCTGGCTGGACAGCAAGACCGGTTCGTCCAACCAGGGCCGCTTCAGCGGCCTGACGGTCAAGGACGGCGAGACGGTGAAGATGGCGCCGAACGCGCTGGAAAAGATCGACGACCACACCGTGCGCTTCAACTTCACCAACGCCATGCTCTCCTTCCCCGAGAGCCTGGGCGACTATCCCGCGCTGATTACCCATCGCAACTTCGCCAAGGACGGCGCCAACCTGATCAAGAACCCGATCGGCACCGGCCCGTTCACCCTGAAGGAATATTCCGTCGGCCAGCGCGCGATCTTCACCAAGAAGGCCGACTACTGGGGCGGCGAGCCCTATGTCGACGAGCTTCAGTTCATCGATCTCGGTGCCGATCCGGCGGCGGAGCTGGCGGCGCTGTCCTCCGGCCAGGTCGACCTCCTGTACAAGCTCGATCCCAACCTGCTGCCCGGCTACCAGGCCAATCCGGCGATCAAGGTCTACGACAAGGACACCGCGATCGTCGGCGTCGCCCGCATGCGGGTGACCGAGAAGCCGTTCGACAACAAGAAGGTGCGCCAGGCGGTGCAGGCCTGCGTCGACCACGACCGGCTGCTGCAGCTGGCCTATCAGGGGCTGGGCACCGCGGGCCAGGATTTCCACGTCGCCCCGATCCACCCCGAATACACCGATCTCGGGCCGCTGAAGCAGGATTACGACAAGGCCAAGAAGCTGCTGGCCGAGGCGGGCTACCCCAACGGCCTGGACATCGAGATCCACTGCGTCGACGACCCGAAATGGGAAGGCCAGATCGGCGTCGTCCTGTCCGAGATGCTGAAGCCGGCGGGGATCAACCTGAAGGTGAACATCCTGCCCGGCGGCACCTATTGGGACCGCTGGACCAAATGGCCGTTCAGCGTGACCCAGTGGACCACCCGCCCGCTCGGCGTGCAGGTGCTCGACGTCGCCTACCGCAAGGGTGCCGCCTGGAACGAGAGCGGCTACGACAACCCCGAGTTCGAGACTCTTCTGAACCAGGCGCAGGCCACGATCGACGTGCCCAAGCGCAAGGAGATCATGAAGAAGATCGAACAGATCCTGCAGGAAGATGCCATCAGCATCATCCCGTTCTGGCTGAAGATCTACACCGCGGGCACCGACAAGGTGCAGGGCTTCGCCTACCACTTCGCCCGCGAGATGTATCTCGACAAGGTGTGGCTGTCGGCGTGACGGCACAGCCTGTAGCTTCCGGACGGGGGCGCGTCTTGCGCCCCCGTGCCGGCAAGGCCGGCGAGGCGGTCTAGCCATGCTGATCTTCCTCGCCAAGCGCGCCTTCTTCATGATCCTGACCATGCTGGCGGTGTCGCTGCTGGTCTTCCTCCTGCTGGAGGTGAACGGGTCGGCCGTGGCGGTGAAGGTCCTCGGCCCCTACAGCTCGGACGAGCAGCGCCATCTTTGGCTCGAGGCGCATGGCTATTTCGCGCCGTGGTACGAGCGCTACTTCGCCTGGCTCGGCCGCATGGCGAGCGGCGATTTCGGCGATTCGCTGCGCTTCAAGACGCCGGTCGCCGCGGTGCTGTGGCCGCGGCTGGCCAACACCGGGATCCTGGCTGCCTTCGTCTTCGCGCTGATGGTGCCGGTCTCGGTCGTGCTCGGCGTGCTCGCTGGCATGCGCGAGGGGTCGGCCACCGACCGGTCGATCTCGGTGCTGTCGATCATCACCACCTCGATCCCCGAATTCGCCTCGGCGACCTTCCTGTCCTTCCTGTTCGTCCTGGTCCTGAAATGGCTGCCGGGCACCAGCGGGATGAACCAGGGCTTCGACCCGCTGCAGCTGGTCATGCCGGTGCTGGTCCTGGTGCTCTACGATTTCGGCTACATCACCCGGATGATGCGCGCCTCGATGGCCGAAGTGATGCAGAGCCCCTATATCCGCACCGCGGTGCTGAAGGGCATCCCGTACCGGCGGGTGATCATGCGCCACGCCTTGCGCAACGCCCTGATCGCGCCCTTCACCGTGATCGTGCTGCAGATCAACTGGCTGCTGTCGGGCGTGATCGTGGTCGAGGCCTTCTTCGGCTACAAGGGCTTCGGCGCCCTGCTGCTCGAGGCCTCGCTGAACCAGGACATCTATCTGATCCAGGCCTGCGCCATGGTCTCGGTCTTCGTCGCGGTGGCGACCCAGACCATCGCCGATGTCGGCTACACCTACCTCAATCCCCGCATCCGCTTCACCTGACGGAGACCGCAATGGCCGACGTCTCGCTGCCGCCCCCATCCTCGCTCAGCCGCAACCCGGTGGTGCGCGCGCTGCGCTCGGCGCTGCTGCTGCGCGAAAGCTGGGTCGGGCTGATCGGGGTGCTGATCGTCCTGGCCTGGATCCTGGTCGCGATCCTGGCGCCGGTGATCGCGCCGTTCCCGCCGAACCAGAACCTGGTGCCGTTCAAGCCGCCGGGCACGCCCGCGCCGGGCGGCGGAGTGTTCTGGCTCGGCACCGACCAGCTCGGCCGCGACATCCTCAGCCGGGTGATCTGGGGCGCCCAGCGGGTGCTGATCTACGCGCCGCTGGCCACCGCCTGCGCCTATGCCCTCGGCGTCACCATGGGGCTGTTCGCCGGCTACAAGCGCGGGTTGTGGGACGACGTGCTCAGCCGGATCGGCGACATCATTCTGTCCTTCCCGATCCTGGTGCTCTACGTCGTCATCATCACCACCTTCGGCCCGTCCGGCATCAACATCGTGCTGGCGGTGACCTGCGCCAGCGCCCCCGGCATCATGCGCATCGTCCGCGGCCTGGTGCTGGACCTGCGCAACCGCGACTACGTCGCCGCGGCGCAGACCCGGGGCGAATCCTCGCTCTACATCATGTTCGTCGAAATCCTGCCCAACGCCCGCGGGCCGCTGATCGTGGATGCCTGCCTGCGCCTGGGCTACACCATCATCACCATCGGCGTGCTCGGCTTCCTCGGCCTCGGCCTGCCGCCGCCGGACCCGGACTGGGGCGGCATGGTCAACGAGACCCGCGCCATGGCCACCTTCGCGCCGTGGATGACGGTCTTCCCCTGCATCGCGATCTCCTCGCTGGTCCTCGGCCTCAATCTCCTGGCCGACGGGCTGCGCGAGATCTCGCTCAAGGACTGAGCCGATGATTGCCGAGGTGATTCCGCCGCGCGACACCCGCTCGCCGATCCTGGAGATCGACAAGCTCTCGATCTCCTATCTCACCCGCGCCGCCGAGATCCCGGCGGTGGTGGATTTCTCGCTGACCATCCAGCCGGGCGAATGCGTCGGGCTGGTGGGCGAAAGCGGCTGCGGCAAGTCGACCGTCGCGATGGCGATCATGCGCTATCTCGGCGGCAACGGCCGCATCGCCGGCGGCTCGATGAAGTTCCGCGGCCGCGACATGCTGGCGATGTCGAAGGAGGATCTGCGCCGGATCCGCGGCGCCGAGATCGCCATGGTCTACCAGGAGCCGATGTCGGCGCTGAACCCGGCGCTGCGCATCGGCGACCAGCTGGCCGAGGTGCCGCTGTGCCATGAGCCGGGCTGCACCCCGGCCCAGGCGCGGGACCGGGCGCGGGACATGCTGGCCCGGGTGCGGCTGGCCGACCCCGGGCGGGTGATGCAGGCCTATCCGCACCAGATCTCGGGTGGCCAGCAGCAGCGCGTGGTGATCGCCATGGCGCTGCTGTCGAACCCGTCGCTGCTGCTGCTGGACGAGCCGACCACTGCGCTGGACGTCACGGTCGAGGCCGGCATCGTCGACCTGATCGCCGAGCTCGGCCGGACGTTGGGCACGGCGATGCTGTACATCAGCCACAATCTCGGGCTGATCCGCGAGACCTGCGACCGGGTCTGCGTCATGTATGCCGGCCAGGCGGTGGAAGAGGGGACGATCGCCCAGATCTTCGCCGCCCCGCGCCACCCCTACACCCAGGGGCTGTTCGGCTGCATTCCGACGCCCGGGCGCGACAAGACCAGCCGGCCGCTGGTGCCGATCCGCGGCCAGCTGCCGCTGCCGCAGAACCGGCCCAAGGGCTGCTGGTTCGCGCCGCGCTGCGACTTCTTCGAGGCCGGCCGCTGCGACGCGGCGCCGGTGCCGATGCTGCCGGCCGGCGAGACCCGTGGCGTGCGCTGCCTGCGCTGGCAGGAGATCGAGGCGCTGCCGCCGGTGGCGGCGGTGGCCGAGGCCCTGCCCGCGGCCAAGGCTGACAACCAAGTGGTGCTGCAGGTCGCCGCCATGGGCAAGCACTACCCGATCTACGACAACTCGATCGCCGCCTTCTTCGGCAGCGATCGCACCCGCTACATCCGCGCCAACGAGGCGCTCAGCTTCGAGGCCAAGGGCGGCCAGACCGTCGCCATCGTCGGCGAAAGCGGCTGCGGCAAGTCGACCTTCGCCCGGGTGCTGATGGGGCTGGAGACGGCGACCGCCGGCACCGTCGCCTTCCGCGGCACCGACATCGGCCGCCAGCCGGTGCAGAGCCGCGGCGCGCCGCTGCTGTCGTCGCTGCAGATGGTGTTCCAGAATCCGAACGACACGCTGAACCCCAGCATGACAGTCGGGCGGCAGATCGGCCGGGTGATCCGCAAGTTCGGGGTGAAGAAGCGGCGCGCCGATGTCGATGCCGAGGTCTTCCGCCTGCTCGACCTGGTCAAGCTGCCGCGCGCCTTCGCCGACCGCAAGCCGCGCCAGCTGTCTGGCGGCCAGAAGCAGCGCATCGGCATCGCCCGCGCCTTCGCCGGCGACCCGGCGATGGTGGTGGCGGACGAGCCGGTCTCGGCCCTCGACGTCTCGGTCCAGGCGGCGGTGACCGGCCTCCTGATCGACATCCAGCGCCGCTCCGGCACCACGCTGCTGTTCATCAGCCACGATCTCGGCGTGGTGCGCTACCTCGCCGACCAGGTGGTGGTGATGTATCTCGGCCAGATCATGGAGCAGGGCACCACCGACGCCGTGTTCCAGCCGCCCTACCACCCCTACACCGAGGCGCTGCTGGCCGCGGTGCCGGTGGCGGACCCGACGATCGAGAAGAAGCGCATCATCCTGGAAGGGGCGATGCCCAGCCCGCTCGACCCGCCCCTGGGCTGCCCGTTCCACACCCGCTGCCCGCGCAAGCTAGGCGACATCTGCGAGAGCGAACCGCCGCCGGACCGCGCCAATGGCGACGGCCATGTAATCCGCTGCCATATTCCGTTGCCCGACCTCGCGGCGGTGGAACCCGTTCTGGGGCGTGCGGGTTAAACGTCCCGGTGCAGATCGCCTTATGCGGGTATTGCGGCCGGGTTGCTCGCGGCATACTATAGTATGTAGGCGGGCCCGGTTCGACGCTGCGGCTTTGGGGAACCGCACCAAATTCGACCGTTCGCGGTCGTATCTGGTGTCGGGCCAAGGCCCGCAGGAGGATAGAATAGTATGGCCACCCAGGGTATGGATCGACAGCGCCGTCGCAAGACGATTTCAGAAGACGGCCCGGATCCGGTGGACATCCATGTCGGCGCGCGCCTGCGCCAGCGCCGGACCCTTCTGGGAATGAGCCAGGAAAAGCTGGCGGCGGCCTTCGGCGTCTCGTTCCAGCAGATCCAGAAGTACGAACGCGGCGCCAACCGTGTCAGCGCCAGCCGGCTGCATCAGCTGACCCGCATCCTGAACGTGCCGGTCGGCTATTTCTTCGAGGGCATCGTCGACCTCCAGCACAACGGCAATGCCACCCATCCGGCCAATGACAGCGAGATGGTGGCCAGCCGCGAGACGCTGGAGCTGGTGCGCGCCTATTACCGGATCGAGGATCCGACCATCCGCCGCCGGCTGGTCGACCTGCTGCGCTCGCTGGGGCCGGAGGCGACGGAGCACTGATTCGCGTCGTCCCGGCGCGCCGCCGGAGTGCACTTCCGGCTGGCGCCGGCGGCGGCGCGGGGCTACATCAGCCCCAGTTCCGTTCCAGCCGAGGCTCGCCCGTGTCTCTTCCCTTCGTCGACCTCAAGCAGCAATACGCGCGCCTGAAGCCCCTGATCGACGCCCGCATCCATGCGGTGCTCGACCACGGACAGTACATCCTGGGGCCCGAGGTGGGGGAGCTGGAGGCCGAGCTGGCGCGCCGCGCCGGCGCTCGCCACTGCCTGACGGTGGCCAGCGGCACCGACGCGCTGATCATGCCGCTGATGGCCCGCGGCATCGGCCGGGGCGATGCGGTCTTCGTGCCCGGCTTCACCTTCACCGCGACGGCAGAGGCGATCCTGCTGCTCGGCGCGTCGCCGGTCTTCGTCGATGTCGACCCGCACACCTTCCTGATCGACCTCGCGGATCTCCAGCGCCGGATCGCGGCGACCAAGGCCGCTGGCCAGCTGGCGCCGAAGGCGGTGATCGCGGTCGACCTGTTCGGCCTGCCGGTCGACTATCCCAAGCTGCAGGCGATCGCCGACGCGCACGACCTGTTCGTCATCGCCGATGCCGCGCAGAGCCTCGGCGGCCAGTTCCGTGGCCGCCCCGTCGGGTCGCTGGCGCCGGTCACCGCCACCAGCTTCTACCCGGCCAAGCCGCTGGGCTGCTACGGCGACGGCGGCGCGGTCTACACCGATGACGACGGGCTGGCCGAGGTGCTGAAGTCGATCCGCGTCCATGGCGAGGGCAAGAGCCGCTACGATACCGTTAGGGTCGGCCTCAACGCCCGGTTCGACACCATCCAGGCGGCGGTGCTGCTGGCCAAGCTGCCGAGCTTCCAGGACGAGCTGGACGCCCGCGACCGGCTGGCGCGGCACTATTCCGCCCGGCTGTCCAACCGGGTGCAGACGCCGGTGATGCCGGACGGGCTGTTCTGCGCCTGGGCCCAGTACACCATCCGCGTGGCGAACCGCGACGCCGTCCGGGCCAGGCTGGGCGAGGCCGGGATCCCGACCGCGATCTACTACCCGACGCCGATGCATCTGGCCGAGGCCTACCGGGCCCATGGCGAGGGCGAGGGGTCGCTGCCGGTCAGCGAGGCGCTGTGCCGCGAGGTGCTGAGCCTGCCGATGCACCCCTTCCTGTCCGACGCCGACGCCGACCGGGTCTGCGACGCGGTGATCGCGGCGCTGGGCTAACGGGTCGCGACGGCCACCGCGGCGCCGGCCATCACGGCGCCGGTGCCGCGGTTGATCACCCGCATCGCCTGGGGCGACCGGAACATCCGGCGCGCCCGCAGGGCCAGCACGACATAGAGCGTGAGCACCGTGGTGTAGACCGCGACCAGGGTGGCGGCGACCTCGGTGAAGCCGACCCAGGTGAGGTGCGGCAGGTCGATCAGGGTCGGCAGCAGCGCCAGGTAGAACAGCGTCGTCTTCGGGTTGCCCAGGCAGACCGACAGCCCGGTCAGGAACAGCCGCAGCCCTTCGCCGCGCACCGGCTGGGCCTCGACCGGCGCCGCGGCCGGCGCGGTCCACAGCCGCCAGGCGAGATACAGCAGATAGGCGGCGCCGGCATATTTGATCACCACGAACACCGGCTGCAGCGTCGCCGCCAGCATGGCCAGGCCCAGCACGGTGGCGCTGAGCCACAGCAGGTCGCCGAACAGCAGCCCGCCGCAGAAGGCGAGCGCTCCCTGGGTGCCGCGGCCCAGCACGCGCGCCACCAGCGCCGCCGTTGTCGGGCCCGGGACGGCGCAAGCCACGCCGAGCGTGACGGCATAGATCAGAAGCGTCGACGGATCCATCGGCTGCACCTTCGGCAAGGGCTTGGCAATATCGGCCCGGCCATTATGCACGCTCGAAATCGTCTCGTCTCGCAGCCTATTGAAAAGGTTAGACATTCGTCAAATTAGAACGATTCTGACGATCCAGAATAAATCCAGAAATAAATTTTAACTTTTGTTTGCGGCATGATTGGGCGCAGTATCGATAAGCGATAAAAAAGTGCCATCGATCTACTCCAGATCCGGCCCGCTTTATCCAAATATTTTGGGGCATCGGAAAACATGTCTTCACCGAGCTTGCTCCATGCCACCTCCATCATTGCGCCCGGTGTCGAAATCGGCGAAGGCACGCGCGTCGGGGCTTATGCCGTGATCGGCGAAGGGGTTCGGCTCGGGCGCGACAACATCATCGGCCCGCATGCCGTGGTCGAAGGCGACACCGAGATCGGCGACCGCAACCACATCTTCCAGTTCGCCTCGGTCGGCGCCCAGCCGCAGGACCTGAAGTTCAGCGGCGGCAACAGCCGGCTGCGGATCGGCGACGGCAACGTCTTCCGCGAACATGTCACCATCCATTCCGGCGCGGCGCGGCCGCTCGGCGTGACCTCGATCGGCGACGGCAATCTGTTCATGGCCAACGCCCATGTCGCCCATGACTGCCGCATCGGCAACCACACCCGCTTCGTCAACGGCGCCATGATCGCCGGCTATGGCGAGGTCGGCGACCACGCCTTCCTCAGCGGCCTGGTCGCGGTCCACCAGTTCACCCGCATCGGCGCCTACGCCTTCGTGGCGGCCGGCGCCATGGTCTCCCAGGACGTGCCGCCCTTCTGCCTGGCCCAGGGCGACCGGGCCCGGCTGGTGTCGCTGAACGAGGTCGGGCTGCGCCGCAACGGCTTCATCGAGGCCGATGTGCTGATGCTGCGCAAGGTGTTCCGCATGCTGTTCCGCCACGGCGGCAGCAAGGCCGAGCGCATGGCGGCGGTCAGCCACTCCTATGGCGAACGGCGCGGCGTCGACCAGCTGCTGACCTTCCTGTCGGACAGCAAGCGCGGGCTCGCGGCGGCCTGAACCGCCGGTGGCGCAATGCCGCCGGGCAACGCAATGATTCGTAACAAATTTTGAGTTTGTGGGCTTCGTCTCCGGCGGCAGGATCGGCGGCAGCGATGGATCGGCTTCGGCCGGCCGCGCCTGTCCGTTTCCGCTGTCGGGAGCCTGCGCGATGCCGTCCCAGATCCATGCCACCGCCATCATCGAACCCGGCGCCGAGATCGGCGAGGACGCACGCATCGGCCCTTATGCCGTGATCGGGCCGAAGGTCCGGCTGGGGCGCGACTGCATCGTCGGGCCGCACGCCGTGATCGAGGGCCGGACCGAGATCGGCGACGGCAACCAGATCTTCCAGTTCGCCTCGGTCGGCGCGCCGCCACAGGATCTGAAATGGAGGGGCGAGGAGACGCGGCTGGTGATCGGCCGCGACAACATCATCCGCGAATACGTCACCATCCAGCCCGGCGTCGGCGTCTCCGGCGGGCTGACCGAGATCGGCGACGGCAACCTGTTCATGGCCTGCGCCCACATCGCTCATGACTGCCGCATCGGCAGCCACACCCGCTTTGCCAACGCCGCCACCCTGGCCGGGCATGTCGAGGTCGGCGACCACGCCCATGTCAGCGGCCTCGTCGGGGTGCACCAGTTCACCCGCATCGGCGCCCATGCCTTCGTCGCCGCCGGCGCCATGGTGGCGCAGGACGTGCCGCCCTTCTGCCTGGTCCAGGGCGACCGGGCGCGGCTGGTGTCGCTGAACGAGGTCGGGCTGCGCCGCCATGGCTTCGAGGAAGCGGAGGTCCTGGCCCTGCGCCGGGTGTTCCGCCTGCTGTTCCGCGGCACCGGCGCCAAGGCCGAACGCATGGCGCTGGTGCGCCGCGACCATGCCGGCGAGAAGGGCGTGGCCGAGCTGCTGGAGTTCCTGGCCGACACCAAGCGCGGCCTGGTCGCCGCCTGACGTGGTGATTTCCGGCGGCTGCGGCTGTTGATGACTCGACCCCCCAGTGTCGCGCGCCCTTCGCCGCGGCCGCTGGGACGCCCTTCGAGGGAGACAGTCGTGATCGGAGACACTCTCAGCCCGGTTCGGGCCAGCATCACCGTCGAGGCGCCGCAAGAACGGGCCTTCGACAGCTTCACCAACCGGCTCGGGCGTTGGTGGCCGCTCGAATACACCTATGGCCAGGCGGCGTTCGACACCGCGGAGATCGAGCCGCAGGCCGGCGGCCGCTGGTACGAGCGTGATGTGCACGGCCGCGAGACCGGCTGGGGCGAGGTCCGCGCCTTCGAGCCGCCGTCGCGGCTGGTGCTGTCCTTCGCCATCAGCCCGCAGCGGGCGCCGGAGCCGCTGGAAAAGGCCAGCGAATTGGAGATCCGCTTTGCGTCCGAAGGCAGCCGGACCCGCGTGGAGCTGGAGCATCGGGATTTCGAGCGGCACGGCGAAGGAGCGGCACGGATGCGAGACGCCATGGCGTCACCGCAGGGCTGGCCGCTGATCCTTGCCGCTTACGCCCGGGCGCTGCGCCCCTGACGGTCGGGGCGGGACAGGCCCGCCATGGCCAGGCACTGGACCCGGCGCCGCGGCGGCGATAGAACCACCGGCCCCGTTCCAGCCGGAGCCGATCATGATCGTCATGGCCGCCTATGACCCGTCCTGGCCGGCTCAGTTCGCGGCGCTCGCCGGGCGGATCCGGGCCGCGCTCGGCCCCGTCGCCCTGGCCATCCACCACATCGGCTCGACCGCCGTGCCCGGCCTCCGCGCCAAGGATGTGATCGACCTCCAGGTCACCGTCGCCGAACTCGACGCGCCGATCCAGGCGGCGCTGGAGCGGATCGGCTTCACGCTCGGCGCGCCGCGCTGCGATCATTCCCCGCCCGGGCTCGACCTGCCGCCGGCGGAGCTGGAGAAGCGGTTCTACAAGAAGGCAGACCGGCCGGCGAACCTGCACATCCGGGTCGCGGGCCGGTTCAACCAGCGCTATCCCCTGCTGTGCCGCGACTATCTCAGGGCCGAGCCGCGGGCGGCGGATGCCTATGGCGAGATCAAGCGCCAGCTGGTGCGCCGCTTCGCCCACGACGTCGATGTCTATTACGACATCAAGGACCCGGTGTTCGACGTGATCATGGCCGCTGCCGCCCAATGGGCCGCGCGCACCGGCTGGACGCCGCCGGCCTCCGACGCCTGAGGCGAACCGGCCTCACACCACCGGCATCTCGGTCTTGATCCAGTCGGTCAGCGAGGCGTGCTTCGGCGCCCAGCCCAGCTCCGCCCGGGCGCGCCTGCCGCGCACCCGGCTGTTGGAACCGAGGGAATAGACGGCCTTGCCGAAGCCCAGCGCGGCGATGGCGTCGTCGATCGGCCAGTCCTGCGGCTCGCCGAGGCCGAGGCGCCGGGCGATGGCGGCGGTGGCCTGGGCGAAGGACGCCTCGCCGTTCTCGACGAAGTAGAAGGCGCCGGCCGGGGCCCGGTCCAGCGCCAGGGCGTAGAGGTCGGCGACATCCTCGACATGCACGTTCGACCAGATGTTCAGGCCGCGCCCGACGTGGCGGACGATGCCGCTCTGGCGCGCCTGGGCCGCCAGGGTCGGGATCTGCACGCTGTCGGCATGCAGGCCGGGGCCGGTGCCGTAGATCAGGGTGTTGCACAGCACCACCGACCGCACGCCGCGGCCGGCGGCGTCCGTGACCAGGCGGTCGATGGCGACGCGCGCGGCCTTGCCGGGCAGCGGGTCGATCGGCGTGTCCTCGTCATAGGTGCGGTCCGACGCCCAGTCGCCGCGGGCCTCGTCGGCCACGATGCTGCTGCCGCTGGTGTGCAGGAACGGCTTGCCGGTCCCGGCCAGCGCGTCGAGGAAGGCCTCGACCGCCGGGCGGTCGTCGGAGCTGGCGGCGTTGACCACGGCATCGGCCGCCCGGGCCTCACGCGCCAGCAGCGCTGTGTCCGACAGGTCGCCCAGCACCGGCTCGATCCCGAGATTCTGCAACTGCGCCGCCTTTTCCGGCGTCCGCACCAGGCCGCGGATGCCGTGCCCCGCGGCGATCAGCCGGGCGGCGATGGCGCCGCCGATGAAGCCGGTGGCTCCGGTGAGGAAGATCGTCATGGGTGGCTCCGGGCTGTGGGCTTGTGGCCCTAGAGATGGGGCAGGGAGGGGCTGGTGATAAGCGCCCCTGCCGGACAAGCTGGCGTGAAGCGAATTCCCAGGCAGCAATCCCGCCAGCCGTGAATTCAATTCACAGGTTCTTGGCTGCGGCGCCGGATTATCGCCGGCCCGGTCCCGACCCACATTGCGGTCCGACCCGAACGCTTCGGCCAAACAAGGAACCCTGAGATGTCCAACCTTCCCACCGTCACCGCGAATGGCGCCGAGATCCCGGCGCTGGGCTTCGGCACCTTCCGCATGAACGGCGCGGACACCGCGCGCATGGTCCGCCACGTGCTGTCGCACGGCTACCGCCATGTCGACACGGCGCAGATCTACGGCAACGAGGCCGAGGTCGGCGAAGGCCTGGCCGCGTCCGGAGTCGCCCGCAACGACGTGTTCCTGACCACCAAGGTCTGGGTCGACAACTACCGGCACGACGCCTTCCTGCGCTCGGTCGACGAGAGCCTGAAGAAGCTGCGCACCGACCATGTCGACCTGCTGCTGCTGCACTGGCCGAACGCGCAGGTGCCGCTGGCCGAGCAGATCGGCGCGCTGAACCAGGTCAAGGCGGCGGGCAAGGTGCGCCACATCGGCGTCAGCAACTTCAGCACGGCGCTGATGGCCGAGGCGGTGGCGCTGAGTCATGCGCCGCTGGTCACCAACCAGGTCGAGTACCACCCCTATCTCGACCAGGCGCCGGTGCTGGCAGCGGCCCGGAAGGCGGGCATGAGCGTCACCGCCTATTACGGCATGGCCGACGGCAAGGTGATCGGCGATGCCGCGATCCGGGCGATCGGCGCCCGCCACGGCAAGACCGCGGCCCAGGTGGTGCTGCGCTGGCTGGTGCAGCAGCAGGGCGTCGTCGCCCTGTCGAAGACGGTCAGCGAGGATCGGGCCGCCGCCAATCTGGCGATCTTCGACTTCGCGCTGTCGGATGACGAGATGGCCGCGATCCATGCTCTGGCCCGGCCGGATGGCCGCTTGGTCAGCCCCGATGGCCTGGCCCCGGTCTGGGACGCGGCTGTCTGAGGCGCCCCTTAGCCCGTCACGTAGCCGCCATCCACCGGCAGGTCGGCGCCGGTCAGGAAGGCGGCGGCGGGGGAGGCCAGGAACAGGGCGGTGCCGACCAAATCCTCGGCCTCGCCCCAGCGCTTCAGGGCCGAGCGCGCGGCGATGCGGGCCGCCGGCTCCGGGTCGTCCCACAGCGCCTTGGTCATGTCGGTGCGGTGATAGCCCGGCGAGATGGCGTTGACCCGGATGCCCTCCGGCCCGAAGGCATGGGCCAGCTGCCGGGTCAGCCCGACCACGCCGGTCTTGCTGGCGCCATAGGCCGGGACCGTGGCGTCGGCCAGGTAGCTCAGCATCGAGGCGAAGTTGATGATCGACCCCCGGCTGGCCGCCAGATGCGGCCGCGCCGCCATCGACAGGCGCATGACGCTGTTCAGGTTGACGTCGATGACCTCGAGATAGGTCGCGTCGGTGAACTCCGCCGTCGGCCGGGCGATGCCGGCGGCGTTGACCAGGACATCCAGGCCGGGCAGGGCGCCGACGAAGGCGATGATCGCCGCGGGGTCGCGCACATCCAGCGTCTCGAAGCGGATGCCTTCATTGCGGCCGTCGGCCCGCGCCGCCGCCAGCTTGGCCTCGGAGGTGCCGGTGGCGATCACCGCGGCCCCGACATCGCGGAAGCCGCGGGCCACGGCCAGGCCGATGCCGCTGGAGGCGCCGGACACCAGCACGCGCTTGCCGGCATACAAATCCGGCCGGAAGGTCGCCTTGATTTCGTCCACGGTGGTCTCCGGTTTTGGTCGATCGATTCAGTCAGACAGATGTTACGACCACCCCCTCCCTTGTCATCCTCGGGCTTGACCCGAGGATCCAGGGGCCATCGAGAGCGGCTCTTGGCGGCCCCTGGATTGCCCGGTCAAGCCGGGCAATGACAGGTGGGGGAGGCCTGAAACGTCACTGGCGTCACACCAATTCGCGCAGGACCTGCACGACCATCTCGGCGGTCACCGGCATCGCCTCGTTGTGCATGATCTCGCCCGGGCGGCAGGCGCGTTCGGCGATGATGCGCAGCTTCGCCTCGGTGGCGTCGGTGATGCCGATGTCGCGCAGCCGGGTCGGCAGCCGGACCGCGGCGCAGAAGTCGCGCACCCTGATGTACTCGTCTTCCGGCACGCCCTGCAGCTTCAGCTCGGCCAGCACGCCGATCGCGACCTTTTCGCCATGCAGGTGATGGTGGACCTCGTCCAGCTCCGACAGCCCGTGATGGATGGCGTGGGCGCCGGCGACGCCGCCGGATTCGAAGCCCAGGCCGCTCAGCAGGATGTTGGCCTCGACGATCCGCTCGAAGGCTGGGCCAGGCACCTTGGCGTCGCATTCGGCCAGGGCCGCTACGCCGAACTCGAACACGGTGTCGCGGCAGATCCGGGCGATCTCATAGGCCAGCGGCACGCCACGCACGCCCAGGCAGTTCAGCGCGCCGCTGCGGCGGCAGGCCTCGGCCTCGTACCAGGTCGCCAGCGCGTCGCCGATGCCGGCGGCCAGGAAGCGGGCAGGCGCCTTGGCCACGATCTCGGTGTCGACCATCACCAGGTCCGGGTTGCGCGGCAGGAAGTAGTCGTGGTCGACCGACCCGTCCGGCTTGTAGACCACGGCCAGGGCGCTGCAGGGCGCGTCCGATGCGGCGATGGTCGGCATCACCACGCAGGCGATCCCTGCCTCGTGCGCCGCCGCCTTGGCGGTGTCCAGCGCCTTGCCGCCGCCGGCGCCGAGCACCACCCGGGCGCCGGACGCCTTGGCCGCCGCTGTCACCAACGCGATCTCGTCCTTCGAGCATTCGCCGCCATGGCGGATCAGCTCGATCGCGAGATGGCCGTCGCAGGCCGCGCGGATGGTGTCGGCCAGCAGGTCGTAGACGCCGCGGTCGAGCACGATGATGGCCTTGGTCCCGAAGCCTGCCAATTCCTGGCCCAGCCGGGCGACGATGCCGGGACCCTGCAGATAGCGGCCGGGGAAACGGGCGCCGATGATCATGATGGGAGGCTCCTGCGGGCGGTCTCGCCGCCCGGTCGTCATTGCGCGATGCGGTCCAGGTCGTCGTAGAGCGCCTGGCTGTGATGGTAGAGCCGGTCGAACACCGGCTGCATCCGGGCGTATCGGTCGGCCCATTCCGGGTCCGGCGCGATCTCGGCGCCGTAGCGGACGAAGGCCTCGGCCGCGTCCTGCACCGTGCCGAAGCGGCCGGTGGCGGCGGCGACCATGGCGGCGCAGCCGACCACGCCGCATTCCGCCTCCTCCGGCACCAGGATCGGGATGCCGTAAGCACTGGCTTTGATCTTCAGCCACAGCTCGGTCTTGGCGCCGCCGCCGGAGGCGATGACGCGGTCGAGCGGGCGGCCCGATGCGGCCTCCATGACGCGGATGTGGCGGGTGACGGCGAAGGCCACGCCCTCCAGCACCGCCCGGTGCAGCTCGGCCAGGCCGTGCCCGGCGCCGAGGCCGAAGAACTGGGCTCGGGCGTTGCGGTGGGTGCCCAGCCGCTCCCCGGTCAGGTAGGGCACGAACAGCAGGCCCTGGGCGCCGGGCGCGGCCTCGGCCGCCTTGGCGACGATCTCGGGATAGCCCAGCGCGCCCTCATGGAAGGCGCGGCGGGCCCAGCGCATGGCGTCGCCGCCGGTCTCCAGCAGCACGAACGGCCCCCAGCCGCCCTCGATGGTGGCGACGTTGGAAATCTCCGGGTCCAGCAGCGGCGCTTCGGTGATCAGGGTGATGATCGAGGAGGTGCCGGTGACGTCGGACCCCAGGCCGGGGCGGCAGGCGCCCGACCCCAGCAGCGCCACCGGATAGTCGGCGCCGCCGACCAGCACCGGCGTGCCCTCGGCCAGGCCGGTCTCGCGGGACGCGGCGGCCGTGACCCTGCCCAGGATCTCCAGCGGCGAGCGCAGCCGCGGCAGCTTGGCCGCATCCAGCCCCATCATCGCCACCATGGCGGTGGACCAGTCGCGCGTCGCCGGGTTCATCAGGAAGCTGCAGGATCCCTCCGTCGCCTCCATCGCGATCTCGCCGGTCAGGCGGAAATTGACGTAGTCCTTGGGCATCATCACCGCGGCCGCGGCGTGGTAGGCCTTCGGGTCGTGGTCGCGGATCCAGGCCAGCTTGAAGGCCGGCCAGGCCGGGGTCGGCGGATTGCCGCTTTCGGCCAGGTAGTCCTTCGGGTCGTGGCTGCGCTCGAACGCGGTGACCAGGTCCAGGGTGCGCTTGTCGTTCCACAGCGGGACGGTGTCGCGGGTCAGGGCGCCGTTGGCGTCGACCAGCACCGTGCCGTGCATCTGGCCGCAGGCGCAGACAGCGGCGATCCGGCTGCGGGCGCCGTCGACCCGGTCCAGCACGGTGCGGACCGATTCGGTGACGCCGGCCCACCAATCGGCCGGCCGCTGCTCCGACCAGCCGAAGGCCGGGACGATCTGGTCGTATTCCCGCGCCGCGATGGTCAGGATCCGGCCGCCGGCATCGACCAGCGCGGCCCGGGCGCTGCCGGTGCCGACATCGATCGAGAGATACAGGTCCTGGCTGGTCATGGTGGATCCGCGCGGCTGGGGTCGGGGCAGGGGGCCTAGCGGCGCAGCCACCGCGTGCCGTGCTGCAGCAGGACGGCGATGACGATGATGGCGCCCATCAGGACCTGCTGATGATAGCCCGGCACGTTGCCGAGATTCATGATGTTGCTGATCACGCCCATCACCATGGCGCCGAGCAGGGTGTTGATCACGCCGCCGCGGCCGCCCATCAGGCTGGCGCCGCCGATCACCACCGCGGCAATCACCGCCAGCTCGGCCCCGACGCCGACCTGGGCCGAGCCGACCCCCGCGCGGGCGGTGGAGATGATGCCGGCCAGGGCGGCCAGGGCGCCGGAGATGACGTAGACGGCGCAGACATAGCGCGGCACGGCCAGGCCGGACAGGCGCACCGCCTCCTCATTCGACCCGATCGCCTTGACGATGCGGCCGAATTTGGTGAAGGCCAGCAGCACGCCGCCGACGATGAAGACGGCGAACATCAGGATCACCGGCTGGGGCACGCCGAACAGGAAGCCGGCGCCGAAATCGGTGAAGGCCTGGCCGCTGTCGCCCAGCAGGATCGGCTGGCCGTTCGAGACGATCAGCGACAGGCCGCGCGCCGCCGTCATCATCGCCAGGGTCATGACGAAGGCGGGCAGGCGCAGATAGGCGACCAGGATGCCGGTGACCAGGCCGCAGCCGGCGCCGGACAGGACGGTCAGCGCCGTCGACGCCCCCGGCGACCAGGTGGCGACGAGATAGGCGGACAGCACGCTGCCCAGCGCCGAGACCGACCCCACCGACAGGTCGATGCCGCGGGTCAGGATCACCAGCAGCATGCCCACCGCCATGATCCCGGTGCCGGAGATCTGGCGCAGCACATTCATGATGTTCCGCTCGGTCAGGAAGGCCGGCGACATGAAATGCGCGCCGATGATCAGCAGCACGAAGATGCAGAAGGTGCCGTAGCGGTGGAACAGCTCGCCGATGTCGATGCGGTCGTGCGCCTTGTCCGGCGCCGGGGCAGTCGTGGTGGTCATGGTCAGCCCGCCATCTTCAGCTCGCCGTCGCGGCGGGTCATCGCCAGCGACAGCAGGTTTTCCTCGCTGTAGCGCTCCGGCGGCAGCTCGCCGCGGATCTCGCCTTCGCCCATCACCAGCACCCGGTCGCACAGGCCGAACAGCTCCTGGTGCTCCGACGAGATCACGATCACCGCCTTGCCCCCGGCGGCCATGCGCTCGATCAGGGCGTAGATCTCGGCCTTGGCGCCGACATCGACGCCGCGGGTCGGTTCGTCGAGGATGATGACCTCGCCGCCGACATGGAACCACTTGGCCAGCACGATCTTCTGCTGGTTGCCGCCGGACAGGCTGGACACGGGCGCCTCGATGCCCGCCGCCTTGACCCGCAGGCTGTCGGCCAAGGCGCCGACGGTGCGCCGCTCGACCGCGCGGCGGATGAAGCCCAGCGGGTTCACCACCGGCTTCAGCCGCGCCATGGTGGCGTTGACCCGGATCGACATGCCCAGCACCACGCCCTGGCCCTTGCGGTCCTCCGGCACCAGCCCGATGCCGGCGCCGACGGCGTCCAGCGGGCTGCGGATGGCGACCTTGCGGCCGTTGCGGAAGATCTCGCCGCCGTCGCGCCGGTCGGCGCCGAAGATCAGGCGCGCCACCTCGGTGCGGCCGGACCCGACCAGGCCGCCGAGGCCCAGGATCTCACCGGCCCGCACAGAAAAGCTGATATCGCGCACCCGCCGCCCGGCGTTCAGGTTCTCAACCCGCAGCGCTTCCGCGCCCGGACGGCGCTGCGCCTTGTCCGCGAACATCGCCGCCAGCGGGCGGCCGACCATCATGCGGATGACGTCGTCGATCCCGGCCTCCTGCGGCGTCACGGTGCCGACCGTGCGGCCATCCTTCATCACCGTCATGCGGTCGGCGAGGCCGAACACTTCCTCCAGCCGGTGCGAGATGTAGACGATGCCGACGCCGGCGCCGCGCAGGTCGCCGATGATCCGGTGCAGCCGCTCCGCGTCGCGGGTCGACAGCACCGCGGTCGGCTCGTCGAAGACGATGACCTTGACGTCGCGCGACAGCGCCTTGGCGATCTCGACCACCTGCTGGTGGGCGACGGCGAGGTCGCCGACCAGGCGGCGCGGGTCGATGTCGAAGCCCAACCGGTCGATCAGGGTGCGGGCGCGGCGGTTCAGCGTCCGCCAGCCGATCACGCCGGGCAGCTCGCGCAGGAAGATGTTCTCGGCCACCGACAGGTCGGGCGCCAGCGCCAGCTCCTGGTGGATCACGGCGATGCCGCGCTCCAGCGCCTCGCGCGGGCCGCCGAACACGATCGGGTGGCCGTCGATCCTGACCTCGCCGGAATCGGGCCGCATCTCGCCGCCCAGCACCCGCATCAGCGTCGACTTGCCGGCGCCGTTCTCGCCCAGCAGGGCATGCACTTCGCCCGGGCGCACCGCGAAGTCGACCCCGTTCAGGGCGCGGACGCCGCCGAAGGCCTTGGTGATGGCGCGCAGGTCGACCAGGTCGGTCATGGCACTCCTTTCCTCATGCCGCTCGTGGCGTCGACAACCCCCTCCCGCGAG
Source organism: Inquilinus sp. 2KB_23 (assembly GCF_052115705.1). Lineage (NCBI taxonomy): Bacteria > Pseudomonadati > Pseudomonadota > Alphaproteobacteria > Rhodospirillales > Rhodospirillaceae > Inquilinus > Inquilinus sp. 2KB_23. The sequence continues at coordinate 220,872 of NZ_JBFRHF010000011.1, forward strand.
GGGAGGGGGGACAAGGATTGCTTGGGTCGAGAGAACCGTTCTTCCTCCCCGCTACACTCGAGTCCTCCCTCCCCCTGCGGGAGGGGGTAGGGGGAGGGGGTTCGCGCCCCAAGAGCCGGCGGCCTCAGAACACGGCGTCGGGCCGGTAGTATTTGGCCACGTTGTCCTTGGTGATGGCGTCGGGGGTGGTGAGGTCGACCTTCGGGAAGTCGGCGGGCAGCGACCCGTCCAGCGCCTTCAGGCCGACATCGACCGCGGTGCGCGCGATCAGGGCCGGGTCGTTCAGCCCGGTGGCGCCGTACTGGCCCTCCTGGATCAGCTGCAGCGCCTCCTTCTGCCCGTCGGCGGCGGCGACCAGCAGCACGTCGTTCAGCTTGCCCGCGGCCTCCAGCGCCTTGCGGGCGCCCAGCACCATCGAATCGTTCTCGCCCAGCACCACGTTGATGTCGGGGTGCGCGACCAGCAGGTCCTCCATCGCCTTCAGCCCGCCCTCATGCGTCCAGCCGCCCCAGCCCTGGCCGACCACGGTGAAGCCGACCTTGCCGTCATGGACCAGTTGGCCCTCGACCAGGCCGCGGAACACGCCCAGCCGGCGCTCCTGCCCCACGACATTGCCCTTGTCGCCGGAGATCAGGGCGATCTTCAGCGCCTTGCCCGGGGTGGCCTGCGCCAGCCACTGGCCGACCTGGAAGCCGTTCTGGTCGTTCGAGGACTGGATCAGGGTGATGAACTTGGCCTTGGGGTCGACCGTGCTGTCGATCGCCACCACCTTCACCCCGGCCGCGGCCGCGGCGTTGATGGCGGGGACCAGCCCCTGCGGGTCGGCCGCGTTGATGATCAGCAGGTTGACGCCCTTGGACACCATGTCCTCGACGTCGCCGATCTGCTTGCCCATGTCGTTCTGGGCGTCGGCGGTGGCCACCTGGCAGCCGGCCTTGGCGGCCTGGTCCTTGGCCGCGGCCTCCTGCGCCGCGAAATAGGGCGCGTTCAGCGTCTTCATCGAGATGCCGACCATGCAATCCGCCGCCTGGGCGGTGCCGATCAGGAGGGCGGTCGTCGCCAGGCACCCCGTCAACACGGTCTTGAACATCCGGATCCTCCCTTTGGTCTTCGGGCCTGTGCCGACCCGGTTCCGTAGTTAAAGTACCGAATGGATCGATGGTCAATCCGATTCTGAAGCGTCCATCCGCCTCAACCGCCCAGATCGGCACTTGAAACAGCGCCGGAGTTGGCTCATTCATTCCGTGTCCGTAGTTTTGCTACGAAATCGGAGTAAACCATGCAGTTGCGCGAGCCGGCGAGATGCGTCGTCGGCGCGACCGACGGGTCGCTGTCGGGGGCGACCGGGCGCTACATCAAGACCCTGGCCGACCTCGCCGGCCTCTACGGCGACGCGGCGGCCTATGCGGCGGCGGTGGCGCAGTCCGGCGACCGGATCGTCTATGAGGTGCAGGACCACCGGCCCTCGGCCGCTTCCGGCGACCTGATCTTCGGCGTCACCCGCATGGTACCGGGCCGGATCGGGCGGGAATACTTCCTCACCCGCGGGCACATCCACGCCAAGGCCGACCGGCCGGAGATCTACACCGGCGAGGCGGGGCGCGGCCTGATGCTGCTGGAATCCCCCGCCGGCGAGATCCGCATCGTCGAGATCGCGCCGCGCATCCTCTGCTACGTGCCGCCCTACTGGATCCACCGCTCGGTCAACACCGGCGACACCGAGCTGGTGATGACCTTCTGCTACCCCGCCGATGCCGGCCAGGATTACGGCATCATCGAGCGGGCCGGGGGCATGCGGCAGCGCATCCTCGACGACGGCGCCGGCGGCTGGGTCGCGGTCGACAACCCCGACTACCGGCCGCGGCCGCAGGCGCAGCTCGACGCCCTGTTCGCCGCCGCGTCGCAGGGGGGCTGAGTCATGGCCGCCTATCCGCCCGCGACCCGGCCGACGCTGTACTTCATCGGCGTCACCACCGGCAAAAGCTCGATCATGACCGTGTTCCCGGCCTGGGCGCAGGCGCTGGGGCTGGACGCCGTGATCCAGGGCATCGACTTTCCGCTGCACGCCGACCCGGCCGCCTATCGCGAGGCCGTGACCTTCATCCGCGACGACCCGATGTCGCTGGGCGCGCTGGTGACGACGCACAAGATCGACCTGTTCGAGGCCTGTCGCGACCTGTTCGACGTGATCGACCAGCATGCGGCGCTGATGGGCGAGACCAGCTGCATCTCGAAGGCCGGCGGCCGGCTGGTCTGCCATGCCAAGGATCCGATCTCATCCGGCCTCGCGCTCGACGCCTTCATCCCCGAGCGGCATTTCGCACGGACGGGGGCGGAGCTGTTCTCGATCGGCGCCGGCGGCTCCACCATCGCCCTGACCTGGCACATGATGCAGTCCGGGCGCGGCGCCGACCGGCCGTCGCGGATCATCGTCTCGAACCGCAGCCCGGCCCGGCTGGACGAGATCCGGCGCATCCATGGCGAGATGGGGGCCGAGGTGCCGGTCGACTATGTGCTGGCGCCGGCCCCCGCCGACAACGATGCGGTGGTCGCGGGGCTGAAGCCGGGATCGCTGGTGATCAACGCCACCGGCCTGGGCAAGGACGCGCCGGGGTCACCGCTGACCGACGCCGTGCGCTTCCCCTCGGGCGGCCTGGTGTGGGACCTGAACTACCGTGGCGACCTGGTGTTCCTGGACCAGGCCCGGCGGCAGGAGGCGGCGCGCGACCTGACCATCGAGGATGGCTGGACCTACTTCATCCATGGCTGGACCCAGGTGATATCGGAGGTCTTCCACATCCCGATCGCCACCGCCGGGCCGCAATTCGACGATCTCTCGCGGATCGCCGCCGCAGCCTCGAAAGGGTAGGGTGGGTTTCACTGGGGCCGACAGGACGGGGACGCATGCCGACAGACACGCCGGAGGCCACGCGGACCGCCGCGCACAACATCCTCGAGGTGGTGCGGACGCTGCGGCCGGAGCTGCGCAAATCCGACCGGAAGGTCGCCGATGCGGTGCTGGCCAACCCGGCCGGCGTGCTCAACGCCACGGTGGCGGAGATGGCGCAGCTGGCCGATGTCAGCCAGCCCACGGTGATCCGCTTCTGCGTCGCGGTGGGCTGCACCGGCTACCAGGAGTTCAAGCTGCGGCTGGCCCACAGCGTGGCGCTCGGCCTGCCGGCGACCCATTCCGTGCTGCTCGGCACCGACACGCCGGGCACCGTGGTCGACAAGATCTTCGACTACACCATCTCCAGCCTGGACTGGGCGCGGCACCATCTCGACAAGGCCGCGATCGAGCGGGCGATCGAGGTGCTGGAGGCGGCGCGGTCGATCGCCTTCTTCGGCTTCGGCGCCTCCGGCATCGTGGCGCGCGACGCCCAGCAGAAGTTCCCGCTGTTCGGCGTGCCCTGCTCGGCCGAGCTCGATTCCCACCAGCAGATCATGGCGGCATCGATGATGCAGCCGGGCGATGTCGCGGTGGTGATCTCCAACACCGGCAAGACCCGGTCGATCATCGAGGTGGCGCGGACGGCGCGCGAGAACGGGGCCAAGGTGATCGCCCTGACCGGCACGGATTCGCCGCTGGTGACCTATTGCGACGTGGCGCTGGTGGCCGAGACGCTCGACAACACCAACATCTACACGCCAACGATCTCGCGCATCGCCGCGCTGGTGGTGATCGACATCCTGTCGACCGCCGTGGCCCTGCGCCGCAACGACGCCCATTTCCAGCGCTTCCAGACCATGAAGCGGCGGCTGAACGAGCTGCGGTTCACCGAGCGGATCTGACGGCGCTCACCCCAGCCGTTTGATCAGTTCCATCGCCGCGGCCGGGGCCTTGGGCTTGAAGCCGTTGATCATGTAGATGAAGACGTCGCGCGATTTCGGCGGCTTGGCCTCGGCCTTGCCGACCGGCTCCAGGTCCTTCGGCGCGCCGCCGCCGGCCCATTCCTTCGCCCGCGCGGCCCACTGGTCCAGCGCCTTGGGGGCATAGCCGGTCTCGATCGTCTCCGACGCCTTCTGCAGCCGGGCGTAGACGAAGGGCGCCGTGACGTCGTGAATGTGCGGGAAGTCGTCCTTGTCGGTCAGCACCACCGCCACCTTGTAGGCCCGCAGCAGGTCGATGAACTCCGGCACCTTGAAGCTGTCGTGCCGGACCTCGACGACGTGGCGCAGGGCATGGCCCTCGACGCTGTGCGGCAGCAGCTTCAGGAACGCCTCGAAATCCGTGGGGTCGAACTGCTTGGTCGGCAGGAACTGCCAGTTGATCGGGCCCAGCTTCTCCTTCAGCTCCAAGAGGCCGCTGGTGACGAAGCGCTCGATCGACTCGCCGGCCTCGGCCAGCACCCGGCGGTTGGTGGTGAAGCGGGTGCCCTTGAGCGAGAACACGAAGCCTTCGGGCGTCTCCTCGCGCCATTTGGCGAAGCTCGCGGGCTTCTGCGAGCCGTAATAGGTGCCGTTGACCTCGATCGAGGTCAGGTGCTGGCCGGCGTATTCCAGCTCGCGCTTCTGGGCCAGCCCCTCGGGGTAGAAGGTCCCGCGCCAGGGTTCGAAGGTCCAGCCGCCGATGCCGACGCGGATTCCCGATGCTTGCTTCGACGGCATGGCGCCCTCCCGATCTGGTTCGCTGCATCGGAACATATGGCGAACGCAGAATCAAGCGGCAGCGCTACGGTCTGGGCGCCGTGGTGCCGCGTTCGATCAGGATCGCCGGCACCACGATCCGGGCCTCGTGCGGCTCGGGCGGGGAGGCGGTCGCCGCCGCCAGGATCTTCAGCGATTCATCGACCATGCGCTTGCCGTCATGGACGAAGGTGGTGAGGTCGTAGCCGGCATAGCCGGCGGCCGGGATGTCGTCGAAGCCGGCGATCATGACGTCGCCGGGCACGTCGAGCCGCAGCTCCTTGCGCAGGGCGTCGATGGCGCCGATCGCCACCAGGTCGTTGGCGCAGAAGATCGCGTCCGGCCGGTCCGGCCCGCGGCACATCTGCAGCGCCGAGGCGTAGCCGCCCTCGTAGCGGAAATGCCCACCGATCACGATGGGGTCGGGGTGGCCGAGCTCGCGCAGCCGCTCGCGGAAGCCGCCCAGCCGCTCCTCATTGGCCGGGCTGCCGGCCGGGCCGGCGATGTAGCCGAAGGACCGGGCGCCGCGCGCCAGGAACAGGTCGACGGCCGTCCGCGCCGCCCCCCAGTTGTCACAGCACACCGAGGACAGCCACTCGTTCTTCACCGGCGTGTTGAACGAGATGGTCGGGATGCGGAACCGCGCCAGCTCGGCGGCGGATTCCGGCGCCAGCACCGCCAGCGCGCTGACGATGGCGTCGACCCGGTAGCTGGCCAGCCGCGGGATCACCGCGTCGAAGGAATGGCCGCTGTCGACATGCAGCAGCAGCACCTGCCATCCGGCCGCCTGCAGCCGGATGGTGAACTGCTCCAGCACCACCGAGTAGAACGGATTGTACATCCCGCCGATGACGATCGCGACCAGGTTGGACCGGTGGGTCAGCATGATCCGCGGGATCATGCTGGGCCGGTAGTCCAGCTGCTGCGCCGCCGCCAGCACCTTCGCCCGGGTCTCCTCCGACACGCTGGCGCCCGGCTTGTAGGTCCGCGACACCGCGGATTGCGAGACCCCGGCCAGCCGGGCGACGTCGGTGGAGGACGCGTATTTCTTCAGGCGATTCATCGTGGCATGAGGCGGGGCAGGGACGTGGGCGCTGCCATCAAAGCTTAATCTGCAGCTTCACATCCGCCGGCCGCCCCTCCGCCGCGCGTTCGAAGGCGGCGATGCTGTCCTCGAAGCCGTAGGTGTGCGAGATCAGCGGCTTGAGGTCGACCTTGCCCGACGCGATCATGGCGACGGCACGGTCGAACACGTTGGCGTAGCGGAACACGGTCTCGATCCGCACCTCCTTGGCCGCGGCCGCCACCACGTCGAAGGCGACGGGCTCGACCGGCATGCCGATCAGCACGACGCAGCCGCCCGGCCGCACCAGGTCGAACATCCCGGGATAGGCCCGCGGGCTGCCGCTGGCCTCCAGCACCACATCGGCGCCCCAGCCGTCGGTGGCCTCGGCGATGGCGTCGGCCAGCTTGCGCTCGCGGATGTTGACGCCGGTGATGCCGGGATAGCGCTCGGCGATCGCCAGCTTCTCGGGCAAGAGGTCGGAGATCAGCACCCGGCTGCAGCCGCCGGCCAGCGCGGCGATGGCGGCCATGATGCCGATCGGCCCGGCGCCGATCACCACGGCAACATCGCCCGGCTGGATCCTGGCCTTCACCGCCGCCTGCAGGCCGACGGCGAAGGGCTCGACCATCGCGCCCTCGGCGAAGGAGACATTGTCCGGCAGCTTGAAGGTGAAGGCCGCGGGATGGACCACCTGCGGCGTCAGGCAGCCATGCACCGGCGGCGTCGCCCAGAACACGACGCTGGGGTCGACATTGTAGAGGCCGAGCTTGGAGGCCTTGGAGGACAGGTCGGGGATGCCCGGCTCCATGCACACGCGGTCGCCGACCGCGAGGCTGGTGACGCCGGCGCCGAGTTCGACCACCGTGCCGGCGGCCTCATGGCCCAGCACCATCGGCGCGTTGACCACGAAGGGGCCGATTCGGCCGTGGGTGTAGTAATGCACGTCGCTGCCGCAGACGCCGACGGTGTCGATCTTGATCCGGACATCGCCCGGACCGAGGGTCTGGGGCAGGTCGATCTCACGCAGCGACAGTTCCCTCTGGCGCTCCAGGACCAAGGCACGCATCGTCGTCTCCTCCCTTGCCACCGGGCGCTCCGCGGCCCGAATCCAGCGATCTCCATAGGTACGACATTTTTCCGGTTGACGGCGGAAACTGTCAATGCATAGCTAGTCATTACTGGTGCATAGCTAGTCAACGTAAAAACATTCTTCAGGGAGAGACGACATGAAAGATGGGCGCAACCCCTTCGGCATGACCCTGACCCGGCGCGGCGCCCTCAAAGGCGCGGCGGCCCTCGGCGTCGGCCTCGCGGCCCCCGCTGGTTTCGTGCGTCGCGGCTTCGCCGCCGACAAGCCGACGCTGGTCACCTCGATCCGATCGCTCTCGAATCCCTATCACGCCGCCTGGAAGCAGGGCGCAGAGACCTACGCCAAGGCCGTGGGCCTCGAATTGGTCACGCTGGTCACCGAAGGCGACAGCGAGAAGGGCCTGGCCGACATCCGGGCGATCCTGGCCAAGACCGGCGGCAACATGGTGCTGAACCTCGACCCGAACGATTCGGCCGACGCCCGGCCGATCGTCGAGGCCTGCGCCGCGGCCAAGGTCTTCGTGATGTCGCAGTGGAACAAGCCCGAGGATCTGCATCCCTGGGACCACAACCCCTATTACACTGCCTTCGTCACCTTCGACGGCGAGCGCTACGGCGGCGAGACCGGCGAGGCGCTGGTCAAGTCGATCGGCGGCAAGGGCGGCATTGTCGCGCTCGGCGGCATCCTGTCGAACACCGTGGCGATCGCCCGCAAGGCCGGGCTGGACAAGGTGATCGCGGCCCATCCCGACGTGAAGCTGCTGGATTTCCAGGTCGCCGACTGGCAGTCGACCAAGGCCTATGACGTGGTCGCCGCCTGGCTGACCCGCTTCGGCGACGACATCAAGGGCGTGTGGGCCGCCAATGACGACATGGGCGTCGGCGCGCTCGAGGCGCTGCGGGCCGAAGGCCTGGCCGGCAAGGTGCCGGTCACCGGCATCGACGGCATCAAGGCGGCGGTCGAGGGCGTGCGCAGCGGCGAATTCGCCGCCACCGTGTCGTCCGACCCGTACTGGCAGGGCAGCATGGGCCTGGCGATCCCCTATGCGGCGTCGCTCGGCAAGTTCGACCCGGCCAAGGAGCCGAAGGAGCACCGCGAGTTCTACGGCACCGGCATCGTGGTGACGAAGGACAATGTCGACGCCTTCTACAAGTCCAACATCGAGGCCGAGCCGAAGATCGACTACAACGACCTCTGGGGCCGGGTCACCGGCCAGGTCCGGCCGGGCTGACGGCTGAGTCGTGACCGTACAGTCCCCGATAGCATCGGCCCCGATCGCATCGGCGGCGGCCCCGGCAGGGCCGCCGCGGGCCACCATCCGCCGGCCGAAGCTGGAGCGCCGGCTGCGCCTGGCGGCCCCGCTGATCGTCCTGGTCGTGCTGTGCCTGCTGCTCGGCCTGGCCAACCCGAACTTCCTCAGCACCGGCAACTTCACCCGGGTGGCCGCCGCCGCCTCGATCCCGCTGGTGCTGACCCTGGGCGCCACCTTCATCATCCTGCTCGGCAGCATCGACCTGTCGATCGAGGGCATGATGGCAGTGGCGGCGATCGTGCTGACGCTGCTGGTCTCCAACGATGCCGGGGGCGGCGCCGGCTTCGGCCTGCTCGCGGTGCCGATCGCCGTGGCCACCGGCACCGCCATGGGGCTGCTCAACGGCGCGCTGCATGTCGGGCTGAAGATCCCGTCCTTCATGGCCACCATCGGCAGCTGGTTCATCGGGCTCGGCACCGCCACCATCCTGCTCGGCGGCGGTTCGGTCCGGATCCTCGACCCCGACATCCGGGCCCTGGCCCTGACCCGGCTGGCCGGGATGCCGCTGTCGGTGTGGATCGCGCTGGCGGCGCTGGGCGTCGCCTGGGTGATCCAGAACCACACCCGCTTCGGCCGCCATGTCTACGCCATCGGCGGCGGCGAGGACCTGGCGGCGCTGTCGGGCGTGCCGATCCGGCGCACCAAGGTCATCGCCTTCGCCCTGGCCGGCACCTTCTACGGCCTGGCCAGCGTACTGGCGGCGGCGCAGCTGGGCCTGGCCAATGCCGAGATCGGCACCGGCCGGCTGTTCACCACCATCACCGCCATCGTGGTCGGCGGCACCTCGCTGATGGGCGGGCAGGGCGGCGTGCTGAACGCCCTGGTCGGCATCCTGATCGTGTCGGTGCTGGCCAACGGCATGGTGCTGCTCGGCATCCCGCCCTATCTGCAGCAGGCCGCCCAGGGCCTGATGATCATCGCCGCGGTCGCGCTGTCGCTCGACCGGTCGCAGCTTCGCATCGTGAAGTGACGCCATGCTGCAAGCGGTCGGCATCCAGAAATCTTTCGGCAGCGTCCAGGCGCTGAAGGGCGTCGACGTCGAGATCCGGCCGAACGAGGTGGTCGGGCTGGTCGGCGAGAACGGCGCCGGCAAGTCGACGCTGATGCGCATCCTGGCCGGCGTGCAGCAGCCGACCAGCGGCGAACTGCGGCGCGACGGCGAGGTGCTGCATCTGGGCGATCCCCGGCAGGCCAATGCCCGCGGCATCGTCATGGTGTTCCAGGAGCAGTCGCTGCTGCTGAACCTGTCGGTGGCGGAGAACATCTTCCTGGGCCAGGAGCAGGAGTTCATCCGCTTCGGCCTGGTCAACTGGAAGCGCCTGAACGCCGCGGCCCGACGGCAGCTGGAGAAGGTCGGCCTCGACATCGACCCGGCGACCCGGGCGCAGGACCTCAGCTTCGCGGCGCGGCAGATGGTCGAGCTGGCCAAGGCGCTGGCGCTGGAGGACCGGGTCGAGGGCGACCTGGTGATCCTGCTGGACGAGCCGACCTCGGTGCTGGAGCAGGCCGAGATCGACCTGCTGTTCGACCGCGTCCGCACGCTGAAGAGCCGGGCCAGCTTCGTCTTCGTGTCGCACCGGCTGGACGAGGTGCTGGAGATCAGCGACCGCATCTACGTCATGAAGGATGGCGGCGTGGTCGCCGAGATGCCGGTGGCGGATGCCGACACGCCGACCCTGCACCGGATCATGGTCGGCCGCGAGGTCCACGCCGAATACTACCGCGAATCCGAGCAGCACCCAGCGCAGTCCGAGATCGTGCTGCAGGCCAAGGGCCTGTGCTGCGAAGGCCGCTACCGCGACATCGACCTGACTCTCCATCGCGGCGAGGTGCTGGGCATCGCCGGCGTCATCGGCTCGGGGCGTGAGGATCTGGTGCGCAGCTTCTTCGGCTTCGTCCAGCCGACCGCGGGCACGCTCGAGGTCGCGGGCAAGGCGGTGCGCTTCCGCTCCCCCGCCGACGCGGTCGAGCATGGCATCGGCTTCATCCCCAGCGAGCGCCGGGTCGAAGGGCTGGTGATGATGCTGTCGGTCGCCACCAACATGACCCTGGCGCGGCTGGAGGCGGCGGAAGGCCCGATCGGCCTGAGCCGCCGCCGCGAGCGCAGCCTGGCCGAGGACTGGACCAAGCGGCTGGCGATCCGCGCCGCCGGGCCGGATGCGGCCTGCCTGTCGCTCAGCGGCGGCAACCAGCAGAAGGTGGTGCTGGCGAAGTGGCTGACGGCGGAGTCGCGGATCCTGATCCTCGACCACCCCACCCGCGGCATCGATGTCGGCGCCAAGGAGGAGGTGTTCCGCCTGATCCGGGCGCTGTGCCGCGACGGTGTGTCGGTGATCCTGATCGCCGACACGCTGGAGGAGACCATCGGCCTCAGCCACACCGTGCTGGCGATGCGCGACGGGACGATCACCGCCCGGATGGGCGCAGCACCCGGCCGCAAGCCCGCCCAGGTCGACCTGATCGGACACATGGTATGACCCGCCTGCTCGATCCCGCCGTCCTGCGCAGCGCGGCGCCGGCCCTGTTCCTGCTGCTGCTGGTGGTGGCCATCGCGGTGGTGGAGCCGGGCTTCGGTTCGCCCGACACGCTGCTGGTGGTGCTGGCCGACACCACCACCCTGTTCACCCTGGCGGCCGGCGTGACCTTCGTCATCCTGCTCGGCAGCATCGACCTCAGCATCCCGTCGGTCGCCTCGCTCAGCACCGTCATCGTCGCGCTGCTGCTGCCGCGGATCGGCGTCGGCGCCTTCGCCGTGGCGCTGCTGGCCGGGGCCGCGGCCGGGCTGGTCAGCGGCTTCGTCCATGTCCGGCTGCGGGTGCCGTCCTTCATCGCCACCCTGGCCACCGGCGGCGTGGTCGGCGGCGTCGCCCTCTACATCTCCGATGCCCGCAACATCGCCATCGCCGCCGAGGTGCGGGGCCTCTTGGACTGGATCACCGGCACCAGCCTCGGCGTGCCCAACATCATCGGCGTCGGCGTCCTGGCGCTGGCTTTCGGCATCTATCTCCAGCGCTACAGCCGCTTCGGCCGCTACAGCCTGGCGATCGGCGCGGGCGAGCCGGCCGCCTGGGCGGCCGGGATCCGCGTCAACCGCCAGAAGATCCTGGCCTTCATGCTGTCCGGCGCCTTCGCCGCGCTGGCCGGCATCCTGCTGGCGGCCCGGCTGGCCAGCGGGTCGCCGACCGTCGCCAACCAGCTGCTGCTGCCGGCGATCTCGGCGGTGCTGGTCGGCGGCACCGCCATCACCGGCGGCGTCGGCGGCATCGGCCGCACCCTGGTCGGGGCGCTGACCGTCTCGGTCGTGCGCATCGGCATGACCTTCCTCGGCGTCAACATCTTCGCCCAGCAGGTGGTGTTCGGCTCCGTCCTCATCCTTGCCGTCGCCATCACCCTGGATCGCGGCAAGATCCTGATCGCCAAATAGCCCGCAAGGGACACAGGGGGAACAACACCATGGATCTCGGATTGACCGGCAAGGTCGCCGTCGTCACCGGCGCCAGCATCGGCATCGGCCTTGCGGTCGCCGACGGGCTGGCGGCCGAAGGCGCCCATATCGTGCTGGCGGCGCGCCAGGCCGACCGGCTGGAGGCCGAGGCCGCATCGCTGGCGTCGCGCCACGGCGTCAGGACCCTGGCGGTGGCCTGTGACGTCGGGACGCCTGAGGGCACGGCGGCGCTGATCGCGGCGGTGGAGCAGGGCTTCGGCGGCGCCGACATCCTGATCAACAACGCCGGCACCGGATCGAACGAGACGATCCTGGAGGCGCCGGATGAGAAGTGGCAATCCTACTGGGACCTGCATGTCATGGCGGCGGTGCGGCTGGCCCGCGGCCTGGTGCCCGGCATGAAGCGGCGCGGCGGCGGGGTGATCCTGCACAACGCCTCGATCTGCGCGGTGCAGCCGCTGTGGTACGAGCCGATCTACAACGTCACCAAATCGGCGCTGATGATGTTCTCCAAGACCCTCGCCAGCGAGGTGGTGAAGGACAACATCCGGGTGAACTGCGTCAATCCCGGGCTGATCCTGACGCCCGACTGGATCAAGACCGCCAAGCAGCTGACCGCCGACACCGGCGGCGACTGGGAAGGCTATCTGCAGGGCGTCGCCGACGAGCACGCCACCATCAAGCGCTTCGGCACGCCGCAGGAGCTGGCGAACTTCTTCGTCTTCCTGTGCTCCGACAAGGCCAGCTACAGCGTCGGGTCGACCTATTTCGTCGATGGCGGGATGCTGAAGACGCTGTAGGAGACCCTTTCAAACCATCGTCATTGCGAGCGCAGCGAAGCAATCCATCGTGCCGGAAGAGCGGCGCCATGGATTGCTTCGTCGGCTTCGCCCCCTCGCAATGACGGAGAGGGAGTGGTGTTACGACACCGCCAGATAGTCGCGCTTGCCGATCTGCACCCCGGCCTGGCGCAGCAGGTCGTAGGCGGTGGTGACGTGGAAGAAGAAGTTCGGCAGGGCCATGTTCAGCACATAGGCGCGGCCGGTGAAGGTGCGGTCGCCATTGCGGCTGGGGATGGTGACGGTCGCGTCCTCGCGGCCGTCGATCTGCGCCGGCCCGACGCTTTCGATATAGGCGATGGTCTTGGCGATGCGCTCCTGCAGCTCCGGGAAGGTCTTCTCGGTGTCGGGGAAGCTCGGCGGCGTCTGCCCAGCCAGGCGGGCGGCGCAGGATTTGGCGGCGTCGCTGGCGGCCTGGATCTGGCCGGACAGCGGGTACATGTCGGGCGCCAGCCTGGCCTCGACCAGGGTGGCCGGGTCGACCCGCTCCGCCTCGGCATGGGCGACGGCCTTCTCCAGCAGCGTCGACAGCATCCGCAGCTTCGGAATCATCAGCGCGATCGAGATCTCGTGCAGGGACAGGGGCAAGGGAGTGCTCCGATATTGGAAGCCGAGAGCCGGTCCCGCGGCCCTGCGCCCGAAGGACGCGGAGTGGGGCGGGACTGCCGTCATCAGCCGGGCGTCTCGGCGGCGGCACGGTGATTAATGACGGCCGTCATCTTTCGCGTCAAGCCGGTCTCCAGGGTTTCACTTGACGAGCGGGCTTCCTATTTTTACCGTTCAGTACAATCTGTTCCATTCGGTACAGAGAATGCTTTCCAGACAGGAGCCTGCCATGTCCGCCGACCGTCCGCCGCTGCCGCCTTTCACCCGCGAAACCGCGATCCTCAAGGTCCGCGGCGCCGAGAATGGCTGGAACACGCGCGACCCCCAGCGGGTCGCCCTGGCCTACACCGAGGACAGCCGCTGGCGGAACCGGGCCGAGTTCCTGCAGGGCCGCCCGGCGATCGTCGAGTTCCTCACCCGCAAATGGGCGCGCGAACTGGACTACCGCCTGATCAAGGAGCTGTGGGCCTTCGAGGGCAACCGCATCGCCGTCCGCTTCGCCTATGAATTCCGCGACGATTCCGGCAACTGGTTCCGCGCCTATGGCAACGAGAACTGGGAGTTCGACGAACACGGGCTGATGCGCGCCCGCCATGCCTCGATCAACGACCGTCCGATCACGGAGTCGGAGCGGAAGTTCCATTGGGACGCGTCCAAGCCGCGGCCGGACGACCATCCCAGCCTGAGCGACCTCGGCCTCTGACGCGATGCCGCGGACCGTCACCGAGCGCGCCGATGTGCTGCCCGCCTTGTCTGAGGTGTTCCGCGAGCACGGCTTCGAGGGCGCCAGCTTGGCGCTGATCGGGCAGCGCACCGGCCTGGGCAAGGGCAGCCTCTATCACTTCTTTCCCGGTGGGAAGGAAGAGATGGCGGCCGCCGTGCTGGCCGAGATCGATGGCTGGTTCGGGCAGCATGTCTTCCGGCCGCTGCGGGAGGACGACCCGCAGCGTGCCATGCCGGAGATGATCCGGTCGGTCGGCGCCTATTTCCGCTCGGGCGGCCGGGTCTGCCTGGTCGGCGTCTTCGCCCTCGGCGACGTCCGCGATCGCTTCTCTGCCGCCATCCGGAGCTATTTCGCCGCCTGGATCGAGGCGCTGGCCCAGGCCCTGGTCCGAGCGGGGCGGGACGACGCGGTGGCGCGCGACCGGGCGGAGGAGGCGGTGGCGGCGATCCAGGGCGCCCTGGTGCTGGCGCGCGCCCTCGACGACGCCGACGCGTTCCGGCGCTCGCTGGCGCGGATCGAGGCCCGGCTGCTGGCGTGAGGAGCAAAGCATCCGCTTTTCACCAAGATAATATATTATTTTGACAATTATACTTTCTGGCCATACCGTCTGAACCAGAGCCGGCGGAGCTGAACGCCGGTCATGGCAGACGGGGGCTGGAATGCGGTTTGTCGCCTATCGCGATCGGGGTGTGGACGGGCTGGCCGTGGCCGCGCCGGACGGCGGTTTCCTCGGCTGCCCGTCGGATGACCCGGCCTATCCGGGCCCCCTGTCGGCGCTGATCGCCGAAGGTCCCGGCGCCCTGCGTTCGGCGGGGGCAGGCCTGTTGCGGCAGGGCCGCGCCGTCGATCTCGACGCGGTCACCGTGCTGCCGCCGCTGCCGGCGCCGGGCAAGATCATCTGCGTCGGCCTGAACTACGTCGATCATTCGCTCGAAAGCGGCTTCCAGCCGCCGGCCTTCCCGACCATCTTCACCCGCTTCGCCTCGACCCTGATCGGCCATGGCGCCGCGATCCTGCGCCCGGTGCTGTCGGAGCAGCTGGATTACGAGGGCGAGATGGTCGCCGTGATCGGCAAGGGCGGCCGCCACATCACCAAGGAATCGGCGCTCGACCACGTCATCGGCTACTCCGTGTTCAACGAGGCGTCGGTGCGCGACTACCAGTCCAAGGGGCCGCAATGGACCCTGGGCAAGAATTTCGACTCCACCGGCGCCTTCGGCCCGGTCTTCGTCACCGCCGACGAACTGCCGCCGGGCGGCAAGGGGCTGCGGCTGCAGACCCGGCTGAACGGCCAGGTGGTGCAGACCGCCTCCACCGACGACATGATCTTCGACGTCGCCACCATCATCGCCTTCGTCACCGAGGCGCTGACCCTGTCGCCCGGCGACATCATCGTCAGCGGCACCCCGGCCGGCGTCGGCATGGCGCGCAAGCCCCAGCTGTTCATGAAGCCCGGCGACGTCTGCGAGGTCGAGCTCGAGCGCGTCGGCCTGCTGCGCAACCCGATCGAGGCGGAAGAACCGATCGCCGGCCGCCAGGCGGCCTGACGCGACCATCCGTTAGGGAAACCAGGGAGCAGCAGCGCGCGATGATCGAGGTGCAAAGGGTTTCCAAGAGTTTCGTCAGCAAGGACATCGGCACCGTCACCGCGCTGAAGACGGTCGACCTGACGATCGGCGACAATGAGTTCTTCACCCTGCTGGGCCCGTCCGGCTGCGGCAAGACCACGCTGCTGCGGCTGATCGGCGGCTTCGAGATGCCGACCACCGGCATGATCCGCATCGACGGGGTGGACGTCGCCGCCCTGCCGCCGCAGAAGCGGCCGGTGAACACGGTGTTCCAGAGCTACGCGCTGTTCCCGCACATGACGGTGGGCGAGAACGTGGCCTTCGGCCTGCGCATGCTGGGCCGCCCGGCGCAGGAGATCGCGGCCCAGGTCGCGGCGGCGCTGGAGATGGTGCGGCTCGGCGGCTTCGCCAACCGCCGGCCAGCCCAGCTGTCGGGCGGCCAGCAGCAGCGGGTGGCCCTGGCCCGCGCCCTGGTGCCGAAGCCCAGCGTCCTGCTGCTCGACGAGCCGCTGTCGGCGCTGGACCTCAAGCTGCGCAAGGAGATGCAGGGCGAGCTCAAGCGCCTGCAGCGCGAGACCGGCATCACCTTCGTCCTGGTCACCCATGACCAGGAGGAGGCGCTGGCGATGTCCGACCGGATCGCGGTGCTGCATGACGGCAGCATGCTGCAGGTAGGCCGGCCGGCCGAGATCTACCACGACCCGTCCTGCCGCTTCGTCGCCGACTTCATCGGCGAGGCCAACCTGATCCCCGGCCCGGTGCTGGGCCGCCGGTCCGAGCTCACCATCGCGGTGCGGCCCGAGCGGGTGGTGCTCGGCGCCGGCTACGGCCGCCCCTCCGGGCGCGCCAAGGGCCGGGTGGCGGCGGTGACCTTCCTCGGCCTCGACACGCTGTATGAGATCGAGCTCGCCGGGCACGGCCCGATCCGGGCCCGCATCCGCGGCGACGAGGACGGCTTCTCCAGGGGCGACTCCGTGGTCGTCGACTGGGCGGCCGACGCCGAGCGCGAATTGCTGCACTGACCGGACACGCCGATGTCGCTCAAGCGCACGCTGCTCCTGATCGCTCCGTCCGGCCTGGTGATCGGCATCTTCATGCTGATCCCGATGGCCATCGCCGTGGCCTATTCCTTCATGACCGCCGGCGCCTATGGCGGCGTGACCGGGCCGGCCACCTTCGACGCCTACATCCAGTTCCTGTACCAGCGCGACTTCGACGACACGCTGGTGTTCTCGGCCGATTACATCGTCATCATCCTGCGCTCGCTGTGGCTGGCCGTCGCCACCACCGCGATCTGCCTGGCGCTGGCCCTGCCGATCGCCTGGTACGTGGTGTGCCAGAGCGAGGCGCGGCGGCGGGTGCTGCTGTTCGTCGTCACCCTGCCGTTCTGGATCAACACGCTGATCCGCACCTATTGCTGGATCCTGATCCTGCGCGACGAGGGCGTGGCCAACCAGCTGCTGCGCGGCCTCGGCGTCACCGATGCGCCCCTGCCGCTGCTGTACAATGACGGCGCCATCCTGCTGGGCCTCGTCTACACCTTCCTGCCCTTCATGGTGCTGCCGATCTATTCGACGCTGGAGCGGCTGGACCCGCGGCTGATCGAGGCCGCCTACGACCTCTACGCCAACCGCCGGGCGGTGTTCCGCCGCATCGTCTGGCCGCTGGCCCGGCCCGGCGCCATGGTCGGGGCGACGCTGGTCTTCGCCCCGGCGCTGGGCTCCTTCCTCGCCCCCGACCTGCTGGGCGGCGGCAAGACGCTGCTGATCGGCAGCCTGATCCAGATGCAGTTCACCTCGTCGCGCAACTGGCCGTTCGGCGCGGCGCTGGCCACGGCCATCACCGTCGTCATTCTGCTGGTGCTGATGCTGCAGGCGCGGAAGACCCGGATGCGGGAGCTGAGGCCATGAGCGTGACCCCGTCTTCGCTGCCCGATGCGTCGGCCGGGCGGCCGGCTTCCACCACGCGACGGTCCGGCCCGCGGCCCTTCGACTGGCGGCGTACGCCGGGCCTGGGGTCCTACACCGCCCTGATGGTCGCCTTCCTCTACGCGCCGCTGCTGATCCTGGTGGTCTACGCCTTCAACAGCAGCCAGATGATCACGGTCTGGCAGGGCTTCAGCCTGCGCTGGTTCGTCAAGATCGCCCACAACGACGACATCCGGAACGCGGCCTTGAACAGCCTGGTCATCGCCGTGGTCGCCACCATCGCCTCGACCGTCATCGCCGTCACCGGCGCCCTGGCGCTGGAGCGCGGCACCCGCTTCGTCGGGCGCGGCTTCGTCACCATGCTGATCGCCATGCCGCTGGTGGTGCCCGAGATCATCGTCGCCATCGCCACGCTGGTGTTCTTCTCGTCGATCGGCATGCACAACGGGCTGATCAACCTGATGATCGCCCACACCGTGTTCTGCATCCCCTTCGCCCTGCTGCCGGTGCAGGCCCGGCTGCGCGAGATGGGCCATGCGCTGGAGGAGGCGGGGCGCGACCTCTATGCCGACGAATGGCAGCTGTTCCGCCGCATCACCCTGCCGCTGCTGGCGCCGGCCATCGCCTCCGGCGCGATCATGGCTTTCGTGGTGTCGCTCGACGACTTCCTGATCAGCATGATGGTGTCCAGCGCCGGGTCGACCACGCTGCCGGTCTATGTCTACGGCATGATGCGCCTGGGCGTGACCCCGGAGGTCAACGCCATCTCCACCATCCTGCTCGCCGTGTCGCTGGTCTTCGTCGGCGTGGCGCTGCTGCTCGGGCGCCGCAACCGGCGCGCGGGCTGACGAGGGATTCGATCAAACAGGGAGAACAATGATGAAGAACTGGGCCTTGCTGATGACCGGCGCCGCTTTGGCGCTGGCGCTGCCCGCTGCGGCGCAGGCGGCGGGCGAGCTGCACCTCTACAACTGGACCGACTACACCTCGCCCGAGCTGATCGCGAAGTTCGAGAAGGAGACCGGCATCAAGGTCTCGATCGACACCTATGATTCCAACGAGACCGCCCTGGCCAAGCTGACCTCCGGCGCCTCGGGCTACGACCTGATCGTGGTCAGCAACGACTTCGTGCCGATCTTCGTGAGCCAAGGGCTGTTCGAGCCGGTCGACGTCGCCGCCATGCCCAACTTTAGGAATCTCGACCCGGCGTGGCAGAGGCGCAGCTGGGACCCGGACGCCAGGTACAGCGTGCCCTGGGTGTGGGGCACCACCTCCTATTCCGTCGACACCGCGGTCTACAAGGGCCCGCTCGACAGCCTGAAGACGCTGTTCGAGCCGCCGGCGGAGCTGCAGGGCAAGATCGGCATGTTCGGGTCGCCCAGCGAGGTGATGTCGCTGGCGCTGGTCTATCTCGGCAAGTCGCAATGCAACACGGATTCGACCGACCTGAAGGCGCTGGACGCCCTGCTCGAGGCGCAGAAGCCCTTCGTCAAGGTCTACAACTCCGACGGCACGGTCGAGCGCCAGGTCTCGGGCGAGACCGCGATGCACCAGCAATGGTCGGGCAAGGCCGAGGCGACGCGCCAGCAGAAGGCGACGGTGAAGTACGTCTACCCCAAGGAGGGCGTGGTCGGCTGGATGGACAACGTCGCGGTGCCCAAGGGCGCGCCGGACCTCGACAACGCCAAGGCCTTCCTGAACTTCCTGATGGCGCCCGAGAACATCGCCCTGCAGTCCAGCTTCTCCGGCTACCAGAACGCCGTGGTCGGGGCCAACACGCTGCTGTCGGCCGAGCTCGGCTCGTCGCCGGAGTTCAACCCGCCGAAGGATTTGAAGATCACCTTCGCCCCGGCCTGCCCGGAAAAGGCGACGCGGGCCTACGACCGGATCTGGACCAAGCTCAGACAATAGGCTGGTCGCGCCTGCTTTCTCCCATTGTCATGCCACGGCTCGACCGTGGCATCGAGGGGCGGCCAGAGCGGCTCTTGGTGGCCCCTGGATTGCCCGGTCAAGCCGGGCAATGACAGAGTGGGGGAGTGGGGTGGGGCGCCCGTGGTTGATGCTGGGCGCCTGCCCGCTGATGAGGTCTGGACCATGAGCACATCCCCCGCCGTCGAGCTGACGCGCGAGCTGATCCGCCGGCGTTCGATCAACCCGCCGGGCGGGGAGCAGCCCTGTGCCGAGCTGGCGGCGGGGCTGCTGGAGGCGGCGGGTTTCGCCGTCGCCCGCCACGATTTGGCCAGGGGCCGCACCAACCTGGTCGCCAGCCTGCCGGGCGAGGGCGCGCCGCTGTGCTTCACCGGCCATCTCGACACCGTGCCGCTGGGCGCCGCGCCGTGGACCCGGGATCCCTTCGCCGCCGAGATCGACGGCGACCGGGTCTATGGCCGCGGGTCCAGCGACATGAAGGCCGGCGTCGCCGCCATGGTGGTCGCCGCGATCGGCCTGGCGAGCCTGCCGGGCCGGCGCGCCGGGCTGTCCCTGGTGCTGACGGCGGGGGAGGAGACGGGTTGTGACGGCGCCCGCCACCTCGCCGGCGTGGCCGGGGCGCTGCCCCAGGCCGGTGCCCTGGTGGTCGGCGAACCCACCGCCAACCTGCCGCTGATCGGCCATCGCGGCGCGCTGTGGCTGCGGGCGGCGTTCCACGGCGTCACCGCCCATGGCTCGATGCCGGAGCAGGGGGTCAACGCGGTCTACAAGGCGGCGCGGGGCGTGCTGCGCCTGGCCGAGCACGCCTTCGACACGCCGCGCCACATCCATCTCGGCGGCCCGTCGATCAATGTCGGCACCTTCGCCGGCGGCCTCAACGTCAACTCGGTGCCCGACCGGGCCGAGATCCAGGTCGATATCCGCACCATCCCCGGCCAGTCGAACGACGCGATCTGCCGCGAGGTCGAGGCGGTGCTGGGCGAGGGGGTCGAGCTGTCGCGCATCGTCGATGTCGGCGCTGTTGCCACCAGCCCGCAGGACGAATGGATCAGCGGCGTGTTCGACCTGTGCGAGCGGGCCATCGGCCAGCGCATCGACCCGGCGGGGGCGGCGTTCTTCACCGACGCCTCGGTGCTGGCGCCGGCCATGGGCGGCATCCCGGTGCTGATCCTGGGCCCGGGCGAGCCGACCATGGCGCACAAGACCGACGAATACTGCCTGGTGCCGGCCATCGACGCCGCGGTCGGCCTCTACACCGAGATCGGACGGCGGTGGATGGGGCTGTAGGCGGCAACCCGACGCCCGTCACCTCTCCCCCCTTCGTCATTGCGAGGAGGCGAAGCCGACGAAGCAATCCATCGCACAGTACGGGCTGCCCGATGGATTGCTTCGCTGCGCTCGCAATGACGGTGTTTGGGGGAGGCGGGCCGGCTCGGGCAGCCCTCTCTACCCCTCCACTTCCTCCACCATCCGCAGCTCGTCGCTCGAGGCGGCGGAGAGCAGGATGGTGGCGGTGGCCTGGAGATGGGCGGCCAGCAGGGCGGTCGCCGCCTCCACATCGCGGTCCAGCGTCGCCTGCACGATGCGCTGGTGCTCCTGCTCGATGTTCCGGGTGCTGCGGGTCAGCGGCACCGAGATCCGGCGGTAGCGCTCGCTCTGGTCGTAGAGCTGGCCGCGCAGGCGCAGCAGCCACGGGCTGTCGCAGCCCTCGACCAAAGCGTGGTGGAAGGCGGCATGGGCCTCGGCCCAGTCCTCGTTGGTCCGCGCGGGGTCGCCGGGGTCGCGCTCCGGCGTGCGCGCCAGCCGGTGGGTCGCCGCCACCAGCCGCGCCTCCCAGTCGACGTCGCCGAGGCGGATGGCGTGCCGCAGGCACAGCGTCTCCAGCTCGATCCGGGCCAGGGTCAGGTCCTGCAGGTCCGCCGCCGAGATCGGCGCCGCCCGGAAGCCGCGCTGCGGTTCGGCCACCACCAGCCCTTCCGAGGTCAGCCGCGACAGCGCCTCGCGGATGGCGCCCAGGCTGACCGCGAAGGTGGCGCACAGCTCCTGGATCTTCAGGCGGCTGCCGGGAAGGATGCGGCAGGACAGCAGGTCCGCGCGCAGGGCCTCGTAAGCGCCTTGGGTCCGATTGAGCGTGGGGTCTCGGGCCATGATGCCTTTGTCGTTGGACAGCCGGTTCGGGCCGCTGGTTGGACGGCGTCAGCCTGGATTATCGAAGCCGGATCGACGCTGGTCAATAAAATATATTATTTGTTGACCTATATATACCCATATCGCACAGTGCTGCCAAGACGACAGGGATGGCCCGGCGGACCGGGCGATCCACCGCTCGCGCGACCCGCGTCCGTCCGGATCTGCGGCGGGGTCGGGCAACCGGGCCAGATCCAGAAGGACAGGGGAGCCGCGATGAACAGGGTCATTTTCCGGAACGCCATGGTCTGGGACGGCAGCGGGGCCGAGGCCTATCCGGCCGATGTCCTGGTCGAAGGCACGCGCATCCGCACCGTCGCCCGCACCCCCGGCCAGCTGGCGGCCGACGGCGCCCAGGTGATCGACTGCCATGGCCGCACGCTGATGCCCGGGCTGGTCGAGGGCCACGCCCACATCTCCTTCGGCGGCGCCGTCAACGACAGCGACCTCGGCAACATCCCGCCGGAAGAGCATGTCCTGCTGACCATGCGCAACGCCAAGACGCTGCTCGATCACGGCTTCACCAGCTGCTACAGCGCCGCCACCTCGAAGCTGCGGCTGGACGTGGTGATCCGCAACGAGATCGAGGCCGGCCGCCTGCCGGGGCCCCGCATCCGCGCCGGCAGCCCGGAGATCACGGTCACCGGCGGCCTCGGCGACGAGCGCAAGCAGCACATGTATTACGAGAGCTTCGGCATGATCGCCGACGGGCCGGAAGAGATCGCCCGCGCCGTGCGGCTGTGCTGCCGCGAAGGCGTCGACAACATCAAGATCAACATCTCGGGCGACGACCTCGGCCCCAAGGCCGGCGGCGGCGCCACCGTGATGCGCGAGGACGAGGTCCGCATGGCGGTCGCCGTGGCGCGCGACTTCGGCAAGAAGATCAACTGCCACGCCCGCGCGGCGGAATCGGTGAAGCGCGCGGTGCGCTGCGGCGTCGATGTGATCTATCACTGCGAATCCGCCGACGAGGAAGCCCTCGACATGCTGGAATCGGTGAAGCACAAGGTCTTCGTCGGCCCGGCCATCGGCATCATCTACGGCACGCTGTACGAGGGCGAGCCGTTCGGCTTCACCCGCGAATTCGCCATCAGCATCGGCATGCAGCGGGTGCTGGACACCAGCCGCACGGTCTACACCGAGCTGCGCAAGCGCGGGGTCAAGGCGCTGATCGGCGGCGACTACGGCTTCGCCCAGTCGCCGCAGGGCCAGAACGCCCGCGACCTCAAGCATTTCGTCGACCTGCTGGGCTACAGCCCGAGCGAGGCGCTGGTCTGCGGCACCCGCTACGGCGGCGAGGTGATGGGGCTGAAGGGCGAGCTGGGCGAGGTCAAGGACGGCTACATCGCCGACCTGCTGCTGGTCGATGGCGACCCGCTGCAGGACCTGGACATCATGGTGCACGAGAAGAACCTGCTGGTGATCATGAAGGATGGCGCGCTGTACAAGGACCAGTCCGCGGTGCTGAGCGCATCCCGGGGCGCGGTCGCCGCCTGACCATGGCGGCGCCCGAGATCCCGATCGACGTCGATCCCGACACCGGGATCTGGCGCACTGACGACCTGCCGATGGTCTACCTGCCGCGCCACTTCCTGGTGAACAACCACCGGGCGGTGGAGGCGGCGATGGGCATCGAGCCCTACCGCGCCATCCTGCGCGACGCCACCGAGGCCTCGGCCGTGCATTGGTGCGCGGTCCAGGCCCGCAGCCTCGGGCTGGACCCGGAACAGACGGTCCGCCGCTACGTCCAGCGGCTGTCGCAGCGCGGCTGGGGCCGGTTCGAGATCGAGGAACTGGATGCGGTGGCGGGGCGGGGCCGCATCGCCCTGTCGTCCTCGATCTTCGCGCTGGAATACGGGCCGGGGGCGGGGCGGCCGGTCTGCTACATGTTCGAAGGCTTCATGACCGGGGCCCTGCGCCACCTGCTCGGCGACGCCGGCACGGGGGCGGTGATCGACTGCGAGGAGACGCAGTGCGCCGCCATGGGCCATGACCGCTGCCGCTTCGAGTTCGGCGTCCGCAAGGGCTGAAGCCGTCCGGCCCTCAGCGCTTCAGCGGCAGCTGGAAGCGGATCTCGTCGCTGGTGGCGCCCTTGAAGTGGTCGGCGTCCTGGAGAAAGCCGGTCCGCTCGAAGCCGAGGGCCGCGACCAGGGCCATGGAGGCGGCGTTGCGGGTGTCGATCGACGCGCCGATCGCGGTGATCCCGGGGATCGCCGCCAGCGCGTCGACCACCGCGGCCACCGCCCGCCGGCCGATGCCGCGGCCCTGGCAGCCGGCGAACACGAAATAGGCGATGTCGGCCGCGCCGGCGCTGCCGACCGTCACCTCGACCAGCCCGGCATAGCCGCCCTCCGGCCCGATCCGGATCGCCCAGTTCAGCCACGCCTGGTCGCCGGCCGGCGACTGCCGCGCGGCAAGCCGCTCGCACCGGGCGCGCAGCGTCGCGGCATCGGCCGGCGGCTCCTGCGGGATGAAGCGGTAGAGGCCGGGGTCGGCGAAGCCGTCGAACAGCACCGCGGCATGGTCGGGCCGTAGCGATTCCAGCCGCAATTCCCCCGCAGCCAAAGTCGTCTCCGCCAGGGCGGCGATGCCGGGCGGCGGGCTCAATGCGCCTTGTCGGGCAGCGGCTGGGTGATGCGGTCGATGAAGGCGATGCCGATCGCCGACAGGATGAACACGGTGTGGATCACCGTCTGCAGGATGATCCCGGTCTCGGTGTAGTTGGTCTTGTCCGGCGACCCGACATTGCCCGCCTCGATGAAGGTGCGCAGCAGGTGGATCGACGAGATGCCGATGATCGCCATGGCCAGCTTGACCTTCAGGATGCTGGCGTTGACGTGGTCGAGCCATTCCGGCTGGTCGGGGTGGCCGCCCAGCTTGAGGCGCGAGACGAAGGTCTCGTAGCCGCCGACGATGACCATCATCAGCAGGTTCGAGATCATCACCACGTCGATCAGGCCCAGCACCACCAGCATGATCTGCTGCTCGTTGAAGTCGACGGCGTGGATGACGAGGTGCCACAGCTCCTTCAGGAACAGAAAGACATAGACCGCCTGGGCGACGATCAGGCCGAGATACAGCGGCAGCTGCAGCCAGCGGGACCCGAAGATCACGGCGGGAAGCGGCCGCAGCTTCTGCCGTGCCGGGGCGGGGAGGGTCTCGCGGTCCTGCGACATGGCCGGCTCCGGTAGCGATGGTCGGGAGGGCCCTTATACAGGCGCCGCCGGATTTGCCGGAGGGGGATTTCGCCAGGGATTGCCGGAAAGCCCGGCGGCTCCTCGATTCGTCGGGGCTGCCATTCTTTCGACAAACATGATACGTTTGAATGCCTTGTGGATGATCATTGAGATCACGATGTAAGTTCGGGCGTTTGGCATCGCCCGGGGAAGCGTGGAGGGGGCCATCATGGCCGGTAGGGGAACGTGGCTGCGGACGGCGGCGGCACTGGCTCTCGTCGCCGGGCTGATCGGCGCCTGTTCGTCGGAAAAGCCGCGGCCGTCGGGCGGCAACATCGCCTATTGGGAACCGCAGATCCAGAAGGCGTCGAAGCGCTTCAACGTGCCGCCGGAATGGATCCGCGAGGTGATGCGGATCGAGAGCGCCGGCCAGGCCACCTGGAAGGGCGGCCAGCCGATCACCAGCTCGGCCGGCGCCCAGGGCCTGATGCAGGTGATGCCGGCGACCTATGAGGAGCTGCGCGAGAAGCACGGGCTGGGCAGCGACCCCTACGACCCCGAGAACAACATCATGGCGGGGACCGCCTATATCCGCGAGCTGTACGAGATGTACGGGTCGCCCGGCTTCCTCGGCGCCTACAACGCCGGGCCCGGCCGCTACCGGCAATATGTCGAGAACGGGCGCAGCCTGCCGCCCGAGACCCGGCGCTACATGGACATCGTCGGCACCCAGATCGCCGGCATCGAACCGGGATCCGGCCGGCCCGACCGGATGACCCAGTATGCCGAGCAGCAGATCCAGCAGCGCACCGGGGTGCCCGCCCCGTCGGGCGCGCCGGTGGTGATGGCGATGCAGCCGATCCCCGACCGCCTGTCGCCGGAGGAGCAGCAGACCCGGGCGCGGGTCGAGGCCGCGATCGCCGGCCGCACCGGCCAGCCGATCCCGGCGGCGCCGGTGGTGGTGGCGATGCAGCCGATTCCGGACCGCCTGTCGCCGGCCGAGCAGCAGACCCGGGCACGGGTCGACGCCGCCATCGCCGGCCGCTCCGGCCAACCGATCCCGGCGCAGCAGATCCCGGTGTCCCGCCCGGTGGTGGTGGCGATGCAGCCGATCCCCGACCGGGCGCCGCCGCCGCCCACCCGTCCGGTGGTGACGATGCAGCCGATCCCCGATCGCGTGGCGCCCGCCCCGGTGCGGATGGCGCCGATCCCGGACCGGCAGGAGGTCGCGCCGGTCGACGACGTGCTGCTGGCCATGGCCGCCTCGGCGCCCGAGCGGCCGGCCCCGGTGCCGGTGGTGCCGCGCGCGGCGGTGCAGCCGCAGGTCCAGCGGGCCCAGATCCGGCCTGCGCCGACCGCCGCGGCGGTGACGGTCGCCCCGACCCGGGTGGCGCGGTC